>NZ_JBKVNQ010000037.1:0-26274 GCF_046967715.1 Hominisplanchenecus sp. | reverse complement strand
TTGAAGCCGTATTTAGCTTCTATGTACTCCTTTATCATTTTGTAGGTCACTCGTTCTTTGGGCTTATAGCTTTCCGCTCTTTTAGCAATATTATCAAGTGGAACTTTTCCCTCACCCTCGCCAAACTCAACTTTTACGTTGATATGTCCGTCTGGCTTTTTGTGGGAAAGCAGTACTACCGTCTCCACATGCACCGTCTGACAAAACTGGTCGACTGCCACGCACTTTTCCATGCGGTAGCCTTTTGCCTCAAACATTGCCAGATCTCTTGCAAGACTGCTCGGTTTGCAGGAAATATAGACTATGCGTTCCACGCCGTAATCCAGAATCTTCGGCAGTGCTTTCGGGTGTACGCCGTCTCTTGGCGGATCCAGAATGATCAGATCCGGTTTTTCTGTAATATAATCGAGTGCCTTCAGCACATCATCCGCAAGAAAAGTGCAGTTTGTGATGCCGTTCATCGCTGCATTCTCTTTTGCCGCTTCCACTGCCTCCGGTATGATCTCCACGCCGATCACCTGTTTTGCAACAGCCGCTGCGATCTGAGCGATCGTTCCGGTTCCGCTGTAGAGATCAAAGACCACTTTGTCTTTGGTATCTCCGATGTACTCTCTGACCGTCTGATACAAAATCTCAGCTCCTCTGGAGTTTGGCTGGAAGAAGGAAAATGGTGTGATCTTAAAACGCAGTTCCAGCAGCTCCTCATAAAAATAGTCCTGACCATACAGAAGTCTTGTCTCATCGCTTTTTACGACATCTGACAGAGAGTCGTTAATGATATGCAGGATACCGACAATGCTTCCCTCCAGATTCAGTGCCAGAAGTGCTTCTTTTAATGGCTCAAGGTCGTATTCTTCCTGGCTTGTGGTAACAAGGTTGACGAGTATTTCACCGGTCCTGCTGCCGCGTCTTAAAAGCAGATGACGCAGATAACCTGTGTGCTGCATTTTGTGATAATAAGAAACCCCGCGTTCACGGAAATAGTGAAGCACGCAGCTAAGGATTTTGTCCATATCTTCGTGTACCAGCTTGCAGTCTTCTGCATTTAACACATCATATGTGCTGCCTTTTTTATGAAGTCCAAGTGACAATGGCCCGTCTTTGTATTCATCCCCAAAAGAAAATTCCATTTTGTTGCGATATGCAAACTCGATCGGGCTTCCTTTGATCGGCTCAAAAGTATATTCATAATCCACCGCATCATCAAACAGTTTTTTGATCTGCTCTTCTTTCATTTTCAGCTGCTCTTCGTAGAGCATAGTCTGATACATACAGCCGCCGCATGACGGAAAAATACTACAGAGAGGATCTCTCTTTTCCAGCTCTGACTTTTCCAGCACTTCCAGAAGTCTGCCTTCCACACGGCCTCCGCGTTTTTTGTTGATCATAAATCTTACTTTCTGCCCCGGAATCCCATTTTTTACGGTGACCGTGGTATCTTTGATCTTCACACGTCCCTTATTCTGAAAATCAATCTTTTCAATCACGCCTTCGTAAATTTCACCTTTTTTCATCTTCGCTCCTTATGTTATCTGTTTTTGTCTGATTCATCGCCGGCTGATACTTTTCTGTTCTTGATTCACCAGCATTTCTGTGAAACATCTGTTTTATCTTTAACAGAAAACATGGAGGTACATTTTCTGCACCTCCATGCGATACACCTGTGTCATGTTTTACGGCCTTTGCAACAAGTGCTTCGACCGGTACGGAACCGTTATGATTATTCTTCCGTTTCTTTGTCTTCCTCGTCTTCATCATCGAAGTAGTTGTCGAAATCATCATCCAGATCGTCATCAAAATCATCCAGATAATCCGGTGTAAAGTAACGGTAAACTGCATAAGCAATACCTGCAACGGCTGCTACAGCACCAAGAACTGCCAGAACCAGAAGTACGGTATTTTTCTGTTTTTCTTCTTCTTTTTTCTGTAATGCAGTGATCAGATCTTTTAATTCATCCAGTTTGTTCATATGCACACGTCCTTTCCTGTCTGCCTTCTGACAGACACCTTTCTTTCTCCGATAAGTATATCACTTTTTCGGCGAAAATACTATAAAAATCTGAATAATTCTTCTTTTTTATAATTTCTTTAATTTTGCAAAAGCAGCAAACATTTTTTTGACGCCGCATTTTTCAAAATTCACCGTCACTTCATAGTCTCTGCCGCCGTCTTCAATCTTCTCTACGATGCCAACGTCGAATTTGATATGACGAACGGTATCTCCAACGGCATAGTCCAGACTGCCTGCTTTTGCCGGCATTCCTTTTTTCAGATCAAACACACTGTCATAAGCCTTTGTCTGAAAAATGCTCTTTGCCTGCATGAAAGAGGTCTGAACACGCGGCTTCAGCTCCTGCTCCTTTGGCTCTTCCCGTTTCTCTTTTTTCAACAGCTCTTCCGGAAGTTCGTTTAGAAACCTGGACGGACGGTTGTAATGTGTTTCTCCGTGCGTCATACGCTTTTTCGCATGTGTCAGAGTAAGATCCTGCATCGCTCTTGTGATGCCGACATAGCAAAGTCTCCGCTCCTCTTCCAGAGCATCCGGATCCTCCGAATCCACCGACATATAACTTGGAAAAAGCCCATCTTCCATACCGGTCAGATAAACCTGTGGAAATTCCAGTCCCTTGGCACTGTGCAGCGTCATCAGAATCACTCTTCCGGCATCGTCATCCATACTGTCGATATCGGCAACTAGTGCCACTTCCGAAAGAAAACCTTCCAGTGATGGCTCTTGTGCATCTTCTTCATAGGAAGCTGCTTTGTTGATCAGTTCATCGATATTTTCAATACGTGCCCTTGCTTCTTCTGTGCCTTCTGCTTCCAGTTCTTTTACATAACCGGTCCGGTCGATCACTTCCTGCAAAAGCTCCTGTACACTGAAATAATCTTCCTGTGTCCGCAGTGTGCGGATCAACGTCACAAAACTCTCAATTTTGACAGCTGCCCTTCCGCCGCCCGGAATCTTTGAAATTTCAGAAAGTGCCTCATAAAAGCTGACATTCTGTTCCGTTGCATATTCCTGCACACGGTTGATCGTCGTCGCACCGATCCCACGCTTTGGTACATTTAAGATACGTCTTACGGCGATATCATCCCTTGCATTATCAATGGTTTTTAAATATGCCAGCAGATCTTTGATCTCTTTTCTGGCATAGAAGTTTACACCTCCAATGATCTTATACGGTATATTCGCCATTAGAAACTTTTCTTCAAATATACGTGACTGAGCATTGGTACGATAAAGAACCGCAAAATCTCCGTACTGGGCATCCTGATTTCGTACTTTTGCAGCAATCTCTCCGACAATGATCTCTGCCTCATCATACGCAGACATAAAACTGCGTACCCGGACTTTATCGCCTTCCCCGTTTGCCGTCCACAGTTTCTTTTCTTTTCGTCCTTTATTGTGGGCGATCACTGTATTTGCCGCATTTAAAATGTTCTGCGTCGAACGGTAATTCTGCTCCAGCTTGATCACTGTCGCATCCGGAAATGTTTTTTCAAATCCGAGAATATTCTGGATATTTGCTCCGCGGAATTTATAGATCGACTGATCATCATCACCAACCACACAGAGATTACGGTATTTTGCTGCCAGAAGGCTGACCAGCTTAAACTGTGCCGTATTGGTATCCTGATACTCATCCACCATAATATAACGGAAACGCTCCTGATATTCATTCAGAATATCGGAATTTGCCTGGAACAGTTCCACAGTCTTCATGATCAGATCATCAAAATCCAGAGCATTGCTGCTTTTTAACTGTCTCTGATATTCTGCATAAACCCTTGCGACCGTCTCCTGACGGAAATTTCCCTGTGCCCGAAGTGCAAACTCCTGCGGACTTACCAGTTCATCTTTCGCTGCCGAAATCGCGGACATCAGTGCCCGTTCTTTATAAAGCTTGGTATCCACCTGAAGCTGTTTGCAGACACTTTTCATCAGGCTTTTCTGATCTTCGGTGTCATAGATCGCAAAATTGGTGTCAAATCCGATCCATCCAATGTCCCGTCGCAAAATCCGAACGCATGCTGAATGAAAGGTAGAAACCCAAACCTTTCCAGCGGCATCTCCGACTAACTTATCCACACGCTCACGCATCTCACCGGCTGCCTTATTGGTAAACGTGATCGCCAGAATATTCCATGGCTTTACCTTCTTTTCTTCCATAAGATAGGCAATGCGATGTGTCAGCACGCGTGTCTTTCCCGAACCGGCTCCCGCCAGTACAAGAAGCGGTCCTTCTGTATGAAAGACCGCTTCTTTTTGTTTATCGTTCAGTGTGTCATATACACTCATAATTTCCTCCACCTAAATTAACTGATTTCGTACTTTGCTCCGCTCTGTTTCCGGATTCACACCATAGCAGAGTTTATCTGTAACAACGTACAGTGCCAGAGCACAGACTCCATCAAACATCGAATGTTGTTTCAAAAATACAGTAGCTAAAATAATCAGAACCGTCAGAATACCAGTGCCCCATGCCCAGCCTTTTTGTTTCCGGGCAAGCTTGCTTCTTTTGATTGCCATAAAGGCAGCAAGTGAATTGTATACATGAATACTTGGCAGTACATTGGTCGGTGTATCGTTCTTATAAACAAACTGCACCAGCCTGATGAAAATATTGTCCCTTTCAAACGTCACCGGACGCAGGTTCAGTCCATTTGGATAAATGGCAGATACAACCAGAAAAAGTGTCATACCAAGAGCCAGTGTCCCGGCAAGTGCATTAAAATTCTCATCCTCGTGCAACAGAAAATAAATCACCGTTGCCGCAATATAAACAAACCATAATAAATATGGTATGATAAAAATCTCCTGAAACGGAATCTTATAATCCAAAGCACAGGCAGTAATATGTATGCCGGAAACATGCCTGTTCTCCAGCCATGAAAAACCTGACAGATAAAAAATACAAAAGCCTAAAATCACCGCCACTCTGCAAAGCAGTGTTTTCTTCCTGGCTATGATCTCTTTTATAATGATTACCTCCCTTTTCACATTTCAAATTCTTTCTTACAAGTATTCTAAAACGGGTGTTTTCTCATAACAGATATAGTGCCAGCATGAATGCAAAATGTCAACCCAATTATTTTATTTTAAGAAAAATTAAATAATTCATCAGATTATCTTTTGATATTTTTTATCAAAGCCCTTGTCATCTGGTTTTAAAAACTATATAATGTAATACGATGATGCCAGGCTCAAAAGGTCTAACTCCACATGAGCTTGCTCATAAGTGGATGAAAGATCTTGTGCTCCGCCCCGATATGGAGCAGAACATCCAGTGGATGTTCGTTTTGCACCGATCGAAGCGGATCCTAGAAAGGATTGTGGAAGTGCGACGCACGGAGCAATCCGTTGGTAGTATCTTGTACTACTTTTATACAAAAACATGAAAAAGAAGCCCGCAGGGCGGATTTTGGAGGATACTGCAATGACAATCAACACAGACCAGCTTCTTGAGAGTATTCTCGACAGTCTTGACCGTATTGATTACGTGAAGTCCGAGGATATTCCCGATATACAGTTATATATGGATCAGGTAACCACCTTCATGGATTCTCATCTGGCTTCCACCAGACGTTATCCAAGCGATAAGATCTTAACAAAGACCATGATCAACAACTATGCAAAAAATCATCTGCTTCCACCGCCGGAAAAGAAAAAGTATTCCAGAGAACATATGCTTCTGATGCTCTTTATTTATTATTTCAAATCTTTCCTTTCTATTACTGATATTCAGACTTTAATGGAACCTCTGACCGGAAAATATTTTCAGAAGGAAGACGGTTACAATCTGGAATCTATTTACAACGAAGTCATGGAACTGGAAAAATCGCAGGTGGATGTTCTGAAAGACACGGTACGTCGCCTGTACAGTACTTCTCAGAACAGTTTTTCCGATGCATCCGAAGAAGAGCAGGATTTCTTACGGCAGTTCTCTTTTATCTGCATGCTGAGTTTCGATGTCTACCTGAAAAAGCAAATGATCGAACGTCTGATCGACCAACTACCTGCACCGGATTTTCTGAAGAAAAAATAAGAGCCGTACGGTTCGTGTCTTCTGACACGGACCATACAGCTCTTTTGTCTCTTATTTGCCCATTCGGTCAAACACCATTTCGTAACCATCATTTCCATAATTCAGAGAACGGTTCACACGGCTGATCGTTGCGGTGGAAGCTCCTGTCTTCTCTGCGATTTCCAGATAAGTACGTTTCTCACGAAGCATCTTTGCCACTTCAAATCTCTGTGACAGAGAAAGAAGCTCATTTACGGTACATACATCCTCAAAAAATGCATAACATTCTTCCTTATCCTGCAGACTCAAAATAGCCTCAAACAGACTGTCCACTGCCTCTGTTCTGATTTTCTTACTCATGACGTAACCCCTTTACTTTTTGCTCTTTTTGTGTTTTCTGACGTAAGCCACACCTGAAATATCACTTTTTCCATTTTAGCACATTAAACTTATAGTGTAAAGAGTTACCGCCTCTCCTGTACACGATTTCAGCTGATTTTATCCTTTTTTAATACTTTTACTCCTCCCAGAGCTTCTGCGGATACAGACCCTGATCCTTTAAAGACTGGATTGCCGCTACGACAAACGGTTTATCTTCTTTATAGGTAACGCCATACCATTTGTCCAGTGATTTACGAACTTCTACCGTTGCTTTTCCCTCTGAAAGCAGGTTACTGACTACCTCCGGCAGGAAATATTCGCATTTCATCGGATTCACCGACAGATTTTTTTTCAGGAATACCGGAAAACGTTCTTTCAGTTCTTTCAGAATACTTGCAGAAAATCCCCACATATTCATGGAAACCAGGGAACCTTCCGGAATCACAGTCCAGGTCTGTCCATCGTCTTCTGTGTATTCCGTCTGATCACCACGTTTTTCAATATGCGTACGCTCATGAATCGCAACCAGATGATTCTGCTCATCTGTTGTGCAGACTCCTCTCGCCACATGACCGTTTTCTGTCAGAGTATTCTCGACTTTATACGCCACCATGGTATAACGATATTTATCATCATCCTGATGTGTGGACAGGAAATCATAAATCTCCTGAAATGCATGAACACCATAATAATCATCTGCATTGATCACCGCAAACGGACCGCTGATCGCATCGATACAACTGAGGATCGCATGGCCGGTACCAAACGGTTTCACTCTTTCTTCCGGCACTTCAAATCCTTCCGGAAGATTGGAAAGTTCCTGATATACATAGGAGACCTTCATAATTTTACTCATGCGGTTTCCGATACTCTCTCTGAAGTCTGCTTCATTTTCTTTTTTTATGATAAATACAACTTCCTCAAATCCTGCTCTTTTTGCATCATAAATCGAAAAATCCATAATGATGTGTCCCTGTGCATCGACCGGATCGATCTGCTTTAAACCACCATATCGACTTCCCATTCCTGCTGCCATAATTACCAGAATCGGTTTTTTCATTGTATGTTCCTCCTTGCCTCTTGTCGTTTTATTTTCTGATAAAATTTCAAACCCATGCTCCGGATGCCGAACCTGGAAAGCATTGATTGCGACACCTCTTTTCGTATTGTAACACAGGAGCTGAAAATCTTCAATCCGAATGCAAATGCACCTTTCTTTTTCTTTCTCATATATTACAGTTAGAAAAAGAAAGGAGTTTTTATGAAAAAGAAATCATTTCTCTTATCTTTCCTGATCCTTTTTGCACTGCTCGCACTTGTCGGCTGCAAAAAACATCCTTCCGGTGAAACGCTTTCCAAAGTAACCCTGAACGAAGTAGCACATTCCATTTTTTATGCCCCTCAATATGTTGCCATACAGGAAGGCTATTTTGCCGAAGAAGGAATAGATCTGAATCTTGTCACCGGGTTTGGTGCAGATAAAACCATGACAGCCGTACTTTCTGGCGAGGCAGACATCGGCTTTATGGGAGCTGAGGCAACGATCTATGCCTATGCCGAAGGAGCCAAAGACTCCGTTGTCAACTTTGCTCAGCTGACTCAGCGTGCCGGCAACTTTCTGGTGGCCAGAGAAGAGGATCCTTATTTTTCCTGGCAGGACTTAAAAGGCAAAAAAGTACTTGGCGGTCGAAAAGGCGGCATGCCGGAAATGGTTTTTGAGTATATTCTGAAAAAGAATAACCTTGATCCGGCAACAGATCTTTCCATTGACCAGAGTATCGATTTTGGTTCTACTGCTGCCGCTTTCTCCGGCGGACAGGGTGATTACACCGTCGAGTTCGAACCGTCCGCCACGGCTCTGGAACAGGAAGGCAGCGGCTATGTTGTTGCTTCGCTCGGCGTTGACTCCGGCTATGTTCCTTACACAGCTTACTGTGCAAAATCCAGTTATCTGAAAGAATCACCTCAGATCATCCAGGGATTCACCAATGCTCTGCAAAAAGGTATGGATTATGTGCATGCCCACACGCCTGCTGAAATCGCACAGGTGATCAAACCGCAGTTTGATGATACCGACATGGAGACACTGACCGCCATCGTCAAACGTTATCAGGAACAGGATACCTGGAAAGATTCTCTGATTTTTGAAAAGGACAGTTTCCTGCTGCTTTCTGACATTCTGGAAAGTGCCGGTGAGCTGAGTGAAAAAGTCCCTTATGAACAGCTCGTGACCACAGACTTTGCAAAAAAAGCCGCAAGCCACTGATTTTGACTGGATAGACTTGCACTTACGTGTTATAATTGTGCCAATGTGATGTCTGTTTTTTCAAGTCGAGTGCACGTAAGACCTGGCACGCAATTCTGGTCAGCTCTGCTGACATTTACCTGACAGAATCTCCGTGCATCCTAGCGTACATCCAACTGAAACTGCAGACGTCAGAATTGATTTTGTACAGTACAAAGGAGTTTATATGACAGCAGCAAATACAAAAACACAGGCAGAATCTTTTACCGGAAATTTATTTCTGATCGGTTTTATGGGAAGCGGAAAGTCCACGATCGCAGCTGAACTTTCCAGGATGCTTCACCGGCCGGTTCTTGAGATGGATGAGGAAATTGAAAAACGGGAAGGTATGTCCATCCCTGCTATCTTTTCTGAACACGGAGAAGCTTATTTCCGTCAGCTTGAGACAGATCTTCTGAAAGAAACTTCCGCTCTTGGCGGTTTTCTCGTTTCCTGCGGCGGCGGTGCCGCCATGCGGGAAGAAAATGTTCGTGAAATGAAAAAAAGCGGCATCATCGTCCTGCTCACTGCTCTTCCGGAAACCATCCTTGAAAGAGTGGCAGACGATGAAAACCGCCCGCTTTTAAAAGGCCGCAAAAACACAGCAGACATCGAAGCCCTGATTGAAAAACGCAGACCTGCTTATGAAGCAGCCGCTAATTACCGTGTGGCAACGGATCAGAAAACATCCGCAGAGATTGCAGAAGAGATTCTGGAAATTCTGGAACAAGAAGGTATGATTTCCTGATATTTCTGCTTTTTTCGTAAATTGTTTACATTGTGTTGAAGATTTTCTGTCCAAAAAGCGATATACTGTTTACAAAGAGGAGATCAATTTATGGATACACAAGACAGAGAAAAATACCGTCAGCTGCGACAACAGCAGAGAGAACGGCAGCTTCACATCATACGCCTCAGTATTCTTCTTGGCGTTGGTGTAATCCTGATGTTTACCGGGCTTGGCCTTCTGACTTACGTTCATCAGCAGAAACAGACTGCCACTTCCGGTAACGTATCGGAACGTTTCTCTGAGGCAGCATCTTCTGCTGCTCTGGAAACGGCCAGCCGAAACGATCTGGACACGGAAACCGCAGCAGCAATCGAAAAAGCACAGAAAAAGAAAAAAAAGCAGTCCCAGACAACGGATGTATCTGAGACAACCCCTGTTTCTGCGGATGATTATCTTGGTCTGCTGCAGCAGCAGTCTGCGGATCTGCCCAAATTAAAAAAGATCTTAAAAGATCCTTCCCGTTATCCGAAATCGCTGCTGAAAGCACTTTCCAAAAACAGCGAAATGCTGGATTTTGTGCTGGATTATCCGAAAAAACATAAAAATGCCGCTGCCAAAAGCATCGGAGATGACTTTGTAACCGGTGAGATCCCTGCCCTGATCCAGTGGGATGAACGCTGGGGCTATGCCCCTTACGGTTCGGAAACGATCATTGCAGTCAGCGGATGCGGTCCGACCGCCCTTTCCATGGTGATCAGCGGTCTTTTGCAGGATGCTTCCATTACGCCTGCCGTCGTTGCAGATTATGCAAGTTCCAATGGCTATCTGGATGAAAATCTGGACACTAAATGGGAATTGATGACCAATGGTGTAGAGCATTTTGGGCTCAGCGGAAGCATTCTCGGGCTGGATGAAAATGCCATGATCAATGTACTTTCGGTCGGCTGTCCGATCATCTGCAGCATGGGACCTGGTATTTTTACCACGACCGGACATTTCATTGTACTGACCGGTTATCAGGACGGTGCTTTTACGGTACACGATCCTGCCAGCAAAGTACGCACTTCCCAGACTTACACTTTCCAGGAGATTTCCGGTCAGATTAAAAATATGTGGTATTTTGCTAAAAATTAACCGCAGCTTCATTCAGCCAGGCAACCGCCTGGCTGATTCCTTCTTCTGAAAACGGAAAAACTGCGGCCGTTTTTTTCTCCTCCGGCACATACATGCTGGCATAAGGTCCTTCCCAGTACCACGCTTTCAGAACCGTTTCTTCGTTTTCTTCTGCTTTTCCGAGCAGATATCTCATTTTTCCATCACTTCCCGTAAACACGGTTTTCTTAAAATACGGAATGGACACACATCCTGTCAGATCAATCACTTAAAATCCCTCTTTTCCTGATCATCGATATCCTATCGGTGTACCGCAGCACATACCTCTGTTGCAGCAGCAGTTGCAGAGCAGATTGAGCAGACACATCTTCATGCACCAGTCCTGGCCGGAGAAATCCGGTCTTCCATACACGGTACTCTGTTTCTGATACCAGCCGGTACCGCCCTCCAGACGCTGTTTTAAGCTCTGATACTGGAAATTGTTCGGTTCCAGGCGTACTGCTTCACTGATATCTTCCTGTGCTTTTACATTATTTCCGACTCCGGAATTTGCAAGTGCACTTAAGTAATACCATCTGGCATTGCGGCTTGAGATCCCGCTAAGAACATTGAGTGCCTCCTGATAATACCCGTTATTGATATAGTTTGCTGCTGCCTGCATGTGCGTATCTTCCTGGGTTTCCTGCCTCTGCTGCGTGTTGAAGCCACCGTACTGCCAGAATCCGCCAAACGGATCTCCGTTATAGCCTCCCTGACCGTTTCCGTCTGCACTGCCGCCATAACTTCTCTCCTGCATGATCTGCTGGTAAGCCTGCTGTACTTCCTTGAACTTTTCTTCCGCCTCTTTTGGATCATCCAGATTGGCATCCGGATGATACTTTCGACTGAGGCTGCGATATGCTTTCTTTATTTCGTCATCGGTTGCATTCCTTGAAACACCTAAAATCTGATATGGATCATTCATCTGCTTTTTCTCCTGCTTTCTGTCTGCGTTTTTCTTTGATCATTTCGTATCGGCACCAGACACCGGAATATAAGATATTTCGCAGTATCTCTGCATTTTTCAAAATCGGAAGCTGTTCAAAGGCTCTGGACGCCTCTGCGATCATCATGGTCAGCAAATGCCCTGCAAATTCTTCAAAATCCGCTTTTTTGCTGTAAATCGCCAGAGGATTATAATTCTGCTTCTTTTTATCTTCTTCAACATCTTCATAAGCATCCAGAAGATAAATAAACTTGCCCATATAAAAGCCCATTTTTCGCAGCAGCGGCTCCCACGCATCTTTTTGATAAGCAAAAAGTTCTGCCATGATCTCACCAAAAAGCCCCGACATCGTATCGATATCCTGGACATTTTCCTTTTCTTTCTGCGAAAGACTTTCCAGACAGGCTTTGATCTTTTCTGCCTTTTCCGGATATGGGTTCTTTTTTATGCTTTTTACTTTCAGTACGTTTCCGTAAAGATGCCTGCCAAACTTTTTCTCATCCTGCCAGTCATCCTCACACTTGTACATGGTAAGCAGAACATTCATATCGGCTGCGTATTCTGTAAAAATATTCTCGATCGCCATATGTCTGGACAGTGGATGTGCCACACACCTTTCCCGGCTGCATGTTTCCTCCGGCTCATAAAGCCCGGAGAGCAGCATGGCAAGAAAGGTCATGTCATAACTTAAACTGATCTGACCTGCCATGCCATAACATTTTTTTAACGACCGGCACAACCCGCAGTAATATGCATGGTAAAGATCAAATTCTTTGAATTTCATCTCCGGCTTATTGACAATGATATATCCAAACAGTGACTTCACCTACTCTCCTGTTTCTTCTGAATCTGTTATCTTTTCTTCACTGACTGCATCTTCCGTATGATCATCTGTAGTTTGTGTCACATCCTCTGTATCTTCTGTACTATCATCGGCAGTTTCTGTCATATTCTCTGCATTTTCTGTGATATCATCTGCGTTTTCATTTTCCGCAAGTTCTCTTGCAGCCAGCTCCTTAGCCCGCAGTTCTCTCTCTTCCTGACGTTTCTTTCTTTTCTTTCTCCGGATGATACGGATGCGGATATAGAAGATCAGAAATGCTGCAAATGCTGCTCCCAGAAGGGCACATACCCAGAGATATTTCCATATGTATACAACCTGTATGTTGTGTGCACCGCTGATATCTGCAAAAGTATACGAATCCGTAAACTGCTTTTTATCCACTTTTACGCCGTCCACTTTGACTTCATAAAGCACATAATCTTTCTTTCCTTCAAACTGGATCGTATGGCTGCTGCCGCGGTACGCTTTGCGTATGCTGTCTGATATGGTTCCGTTTTTGACACTGGTACTGATCGCCCAGGACGGAATCTCCGTGTATTTCACACGAATATCATGTTTGCCCTGAATATTGGTAAACGTATAACTGTCTTTCGCATTTTCAATATTGATGCTTGTTCCGTCAATCCAGATGCTGCTCAGTTCATAGTGTTTCTTTGGTTTATAAGATACCGTCCAGTCTTCATCCCGGTAAACACTCGCTGTCTCATCAATCTTACCGTCAATCACCTTTGTTTTTATCTTATACTGTGGAATTTCTGTAAAAATCGCCTGCACCGAATGATTACCGGACACCGCATGGAACGTGTATTCTGTCTGTTTCGGATCACTTTCTACCTGTTCTCCGTCTACGATCAGCTGTGACAGCTCATAATGTTCATTCGGCTGAAAATTTACCTGATAGTCGGTTCCGCTCTCCACCGTCTCCTCACTGGCACTGATCGTTCCGTTTTTTGCCGATGCAGTGATGTCATAAGCTGCACGCAGCGTTGCCACATAAAGGCGGACTCTTCTTGGATTGCTAATCCCCACACCAAGCATAATTTTGCCCGGCTCGATCTCACAGAGGGATTCGATTTCCTTTTTCTCATCATCGCCCGGAAGATCCGCATAAAACGTATTCAGATATTCTCCCTGGGAAAGGGAATAGATAACAAAATAATTATCTACTTTACTCTCTCCGTCATAACACGGCGAGATAATATAATCCCCTGTCACACAGAAATCCTGATACGTTGATCCTGCCGGTTTGGTTCTCGGAGCGATGATTTTCAGAATCTCAAAATCCGAGTTCATCAGACGGAACTTACTTCCGTTTCCGCCTGATACCACGTACTGATCGGTACTTTCCAGATACTCGATCCCGCCGAAATTCTGCCCGCTGGAGGACTGAAAGGTCCGTTTCCAGTGCAGTGTATCCGCATCTACCACATAAATATTGCCTTCATTTTCCTTATCCAGACATGGTCCCGGCATCACGTAGATCTCATTGGTCTTACTATTATAAGTCATGCCGTTTCCATGCTCATAATCTCGTTCCGTTACTTCAAACGCATAACTGTAATCGTCTTTGTTAAATGCGATCAGCGTATCCGGGATTGCTTCCGCTGCTGCCCCGTTGATCAGACATACAATATACTTGTCCGTAACACAAATAGACTGGGGCCATCCTCTTGCTGAAGAAGTCTCCAGCTCACCGATTGCCTCCCAGTCTGCATAGATCAGATCTGATGCATCATAAATATCTGCATGAACTCTCAGCGGATGACATACCCCCCATATCACTCCGACTATCATGCAGTACCATATACAGAACCGCAACATTCTGCACAGGTTCCCCTTATTTTTTTTCATTTCTCGGTAACACCGCCTTTATTCAATCAAATACACGCAAAACCTGATACGTGAATTTCTTTTGCTTCACGAGTATAGCACATTTTTACACTCAATATCAAGTATTCTGCTTTTCTTTACAACTTTCTGCTTTTATGTTACACTCTGTTTAAGATTTGGGTGAACGCAATTTCCCCAGGATAACGACTATATCATAACCAAAGGAGTATATTATGTACGATTACCTGATTGTCGGTGCCGGACTGTTCGGTGCCGTTTTTGCTCATGAAGCAAAAAAACATGGAAAATCCTGCCTTGTTGTAGAAAAGCGAAATCACATCGCAGGAAATATTTACTGTAAAAATGTAGACGGAATCCATGTCCACCAGTATGGTGCCCATATTTTCCATACTTCTGACCGTAAAATCTGGGATTATATCAACCAGTTTTCCGAGTTTAATAACTACATCAACTCACCGGTAGCCATCTATAAAGATGAGCTTTATAATCTTCCTTTTAATATGAACACCTTCAGTAAAATGTGGAACATCCAGACACCGGCTCAGGCAAAAGCCAAAATTGCCGAACAGATCGCAGATCTTGGCATCACAGAGCCAAAGAACCTGGAAGAACAGGCTTTATCTCTGGTCGGAACGGATGTCTACGAAAAGCTGATCAAAGGATACACAGAAAAACAGTGGGGACGCTCCTGCAGGGAACTGCCTTCCTTTATCATCAGGCGTCTTCCGCTTCGTTTTACTTATGATAATAATTATTTCAACTCCCGCTATCAGGGCATTCCGGTTGAAGGCTACACAGCCATTGTAGAAAAAATGCTCTCCGGTGCAGATATCCGCTTAAATACCGACTATTTTGCCCATAAAGAAGAACTCTCCGCCCTGGCACACAAGACGGTATTTACCGGTATGCTGGATGAATATTTCGGATTCTGCTACGGATCTCTGGAATATCGTTCCGTACGTTTTGAGGAAGAACGTCTGGAATGTGACAATTACCAGGGAAATGCCGTGGTAAATTACACCGACCGTGAAGTTCCTTATACACGCATCATCGAACACAAACACTTTACATTCGGCACACAGCCATTCACCATCATCTCCAGAGAATATTCTTCGGAATGGAAACCGGGCATCGAACCGTATTATCCGATCAATGATGCCAAAAACTCCGCTCTGGCAGCCAAATATCAGGAACTGGCTGCAAAGGAAGAGCGTGTGATTTTTGGCGGAAGACTTGGCAATTATAAATATTACGATATGGATCAGGTCATCGCTGCCGCACTCGACTGTGCCGATGCAGAACTTTCCTGATATTTACTTAATAAAGCAGCAGTCATCGCTTCAAAGCAATGGCTGCTGTTTTTCTGTTTCTCCTTAAAGACCGGAAAGATCCTGCACCAGTTTGTCCATTCTTTTTGCAAAGGTATGCTTTTCCAGCACAAGCTGATGGCCTCTTTCGGCGAGTTTTTCTGCTTCCTTTGGATGTTCCATATAATAATCCACTTTTTCTTTCAGATCTTTGCAGTCTTTGTAAGTGACAACCGTTCCTTCAAAGATCTCCGCGATCTCTGGCATCTCATCACTGATGATAAACGCTTCGGCTGCCAGTGCATCAAACAGGCGGTTGGAGACAATACCGGTTTCTTTCATATCGTCCCAGTGGTCATTGAGCACGATCTTCGCATCGCGGTATGCCTGACCAACCTGATCGTTTGGCATGTACGGTTCTCTGACACACTTCTGTGCTTCTTCAAATGCTTCCCAGTGTCTTCCGTAGATGGTGAGCGGATAATCCAGTGTCAGGGCATCCTGCACGATCTGACGGTAAACACGCCTGGAATTGCCGATAAAGAGCAGATCGTATTTCTTTTCGCCGGCAGTACTCTTCATCACATCCGGATCTGCACACTGCAAAAGCACATCGCATTTTGTTTTTAATTCGTTTTCCCATTTTCTGCACAGTTTTTCCGATGCAAAGTAGACCAGATCAAACCGTTCGTATTCTCCCTGTGGAATATCAGCCGGATGCGAAATGTTCCACATGATATTTTTCTGTACAATCTCTTCTTTCGGATAATATGGCCGGTTTCCACGCAGAGCAATCGTAACGGCACTGTCTGTGCTTTCATACCATCTCTGATAAGGGCGTACATCCACCTGATAGCCGTGCTTCTCCAGCTCCTTTTTCATTGCCAAGGCATAATGATAATCCCCCCAGAACTTTTTGTTTTCGTCATCCGGCATCGGTGCACAAATATCAATCTTTTTCGAATCCGGCACAATCGGCTTATCCTCTTCCTCAGAAAACATCCGTGTCAGACAGCTCTGCCATTTTCCCTGATAAACATATAGATTATAAAGTCTTCGATCCTTTTCTGCCTGATCCGGTTTGCTCTTTTCTTCTGCACTCTGAAAAGCAAGTGCAGCCGGTGCCAGAAGATTCTGATATCCGGCTTTTGAAAGTTTCAGGCAGAGGTCTGTCTCTGAAAACTCATCTTTTTTTACATGGATGGACTGGTAAGCCGGATCAAAACCACGTACTTCCAGAAAACGCTCCCGCAAAACAAGCATCACATCCACACGGACGGCCTTCTGAACGGACGGCTGAAGATCCACCTCCAGAGTCTCCTCGCCTGCCAGAAGATCATACGGCTGCCAGTACCAGGTTTTGTTGCGGTTTTTTTTGTGGAAGGCAATGCCGCAGCTCTTCACCGCAGCGAACTTTGAAATGGCTTTCTCAGATTCAGGATAGAGAATCCTTGCTCCCACAGCCCCGGCCTTCTCGTTCTGTTCTGCTGCAAGCAGCATGGCATTCAGACATTCGGATGCCAGCTGTACGCTTTCATCCAGAAAAAACAGATACTCACCCGTTGCTTTTCTTGCGGCTTCGTTGCAGAATTCGGCAAATGAGGCGTTTTGTTTTGATTCAATGTCTGCCGTAAACACTTCAAACTCCAGGCCGGCTGCTGCTTCTTTAAAATTCTCTTTCAGCTTCTGCAGCTGCTCCTCGCCTGTATGATGATGCACAATGACAGAAATTTTCCGGCTGTTTTTATCCGGAGCGTTCTGCTTTTCACTTTTCAGCCATACTTTGATGCGTTCCTGCTCTTTTTGCAGTTCCAGCCTTTTTTTCTCCAGCTTTTGTTTCTGTTCTTCTTCCTTTTTTTCTGCCTGGACTTTTTTCACATAACTGCCCACAAAAGGAATTTTCTTAATGATTTTTTTGATTGAACCTGACAAAATGGCCTCCTATTTTCGCTTACCTGCTTTTTTTGAGATCAGGTATTTTGGTCTTCCTTTTACTTCTTCATAAATCTTGGAAATATAATAACCAATGATTCCAAGACTCATCATGATCAGGCTTCCGACAATCAGGATCAGAAGGATCACTGTCGTAAAACCTTCTACTGCATGTCCGGTAAAATAACGTACAAGAGATTCAATACCAAGCACGATCGCAAACAGAAAAGTAAAGATACCTGCCACCGTCACAAACTGCATCGGAGCCGTTGAAAATGCCACTACATTAGTCACTGCATATTTGATCAGAGACCAGGTAGACCATTTTGACTCACCTTCTGTACGTTCCTGCACATCAAACTCCACGCTGGTGCTGCGATAACCGATCCAGGAGGACAGTGCACGGAAAAATGCATTTTTCTCCGGCATCCCAAGCAGGGCATCGACTGCCTTGCGATCCAGAAGTTTAAAGTCGGAAGCACGTGACATATCAATCTTCACTGCCTTTGACATCATTTTATAAAACAGACCCGCACATGCCCTGTGAATGGCACTTTCTTTTCCACGGCTTCGTTTTACCCCTTCTACCACTTCGTATCCCTGCTCCCAGAGACGGTACATGGAAACCAGCACTTCCGGCGGATGCTGCAGATCGCAGTCCATTACTGCACAGCAGTCCCCTTCTGCATTTGCAAGTCCGGCAAAAATAGCAGATTCCTTTCCAAAATTTCTGGAAAAATGCAGTCCGTTTACATGTGGATTTTTCTCGGCCGCCGTCTCAATCTGCTGCCAGGTTCCGTCTTTTGAACCATCGTTTACAAATACGATCTCATACGGGACAGATGCCTCACTCAGGATGCGGTCCACCGTATCAGCCGTTGTCTGTATCATTTTTTCCTCATTATAAGCCGGTATGATGACAGATAACATATTCTCCCCTCTTTTCTTTTGATTTGCGGACATCCGTGCCTACTCTTTAAAAAATCCCAGTTTTTTGCAGATACGGTATCCCATTTGTCCCCTTAATTTTTTTAATTGTTCCGTTTTGATATCTAATTTTTCCTTCTGCGTCTGGATTTTGACAGTCTGTCTCTGCACTTTCAGTCTCTGCATACAGAGTTTTTGGCGATGTACTTCCAGATTTGTATTTTTCTGTTCCTTCAGTACGATCAGTGTGTCAACTAAAGAACCGGTCAGCATCGTACGGTACGCCTGATATACCTTTCTGGAATAATAATAGTTCTCATAGTCTTCGATTCCAATCTTCCGGAATCCCTCCTGAAGCAGCATATCAAACAGTTCTCTTGCAGATGCTTCGTTTGTCTGAAGATCGATACTCTGAACCAGAAGATTTAAGGTTTTGTTATCAAAACTCTGTTTTACCTTCTCATTTTCAAAAGCTCCCCGCTCTTTCAGAATATCATGTGCTGCCAGAAATGCATCGTACGTGCTGTAAAGATCTTTGGAAAGACCTGCGGTAAGATTATTCGCATTATTATAGCGATAGTCGATCAGTCTCTCATCTACAACGGTAATACGTTTTGCCAGATAAAGTGCCTGCATGACAAACACGACATCGTTTGCTCTCTGGCGGTGTTCGAACTTCAGATCGTTGTCTGTGATCAGAGAACGGCGGTACATTTTGTTCCATGGAATATTCGTTGTAAAATTAAAAATATACTGCGGAATATCTTCTTTTGAAAACGGCACTTTTTCCGGCATAAATTCTTTTCGCAGATAGTTGGACGGCAGCACATAGCGATCCGTCGTATCATCCCATTTGCGGATATCGCAGACGCACAGATCGGCTTCATCTGCCTCTGCTTTTGTATAAAGCTTTTCCAGGGCATCCAGTGCAAAACGGTCATCCGCATCCCAGAACACCACATATTTTCCGCGGCTTTTTGCAAAACCTGCGTTTCTCGCCGCTCCGGCATACTGATTCTTCTGACGGATCAAAGAAAGGCGGAAATCTCTCGATGCGTAATCTTCGATGATCTCTGCCGAACGGTCGGTTGATCCGTCATCCACGCAGATTACTTCAATGTCCTTTAACGTCTGTTTCAGAACATTTCCAAGGCTGTCAAACAGATAATTTTCTGCATTGTAAACCGGCATAACAACGGAAACTTTGATCTCATCATCTGTTCTTTCATGACTCAGTTTCAGACTGTCATAACGATCAGCAAAAACCATATGCAGAATACGGTCTGTCGCATGGCCATCGCAGGACCGCATAAATTTCTCTTTGAAATCAATGACTTTCTGTTTGTCAAAACGTTCATCCAGATGGCTGATATAATCGATCATCTCATCGTTTGTCTTGCAGACCGGTCCCGGTGTCAGCTCATTGTAATCGTAATAGAAGCCTCTCCAGTCAAAGTATTCATCCAGGTCATAGGCAAAGAACAGCATCGGACGCTCAAACAGAGAATATTCAAATACCAGTGACGAATAATCCGAAATACAGATATCGCTGACGCAGAGCAGATCCTCGATCGTCATGGTTTTTGTTGCATCAATGGCAAAGGTTCCGTTTAATTCTTCCGGAATCTGCGGTACCTTCTTTACTAACGGATGGTGCTTGAAAATCACTACATATTCATCTTTGAAATGCTCGGCAAACTTCTCCAGATCAAAGCAGTCCGGCGTTTTTGCCCTCGCCACACGACCGCGGAATGTCGGTGCATATAAGATGATCTTTTTTCCTTTGGCTTTTGGAAATTCTTTGTACAGGTTCTGGAATGCCTGAGCGATCGTCTCACTGCGATAGAAAATATCCGTACGGCTCGTTCCGACCGGGCGGATTGCATCTTGACGGTCCTTCATATCCATGGCTTCCGCATATGCCCACACGATCTCCGGACTGGATACGGTAACATAAGTATAATTCTTGTTGTTCGGATGGCGTTTCAGCTCTTCTGCATTCGGTCCGAAGATCAGCTCCGCAGTGCTCATACCAAACTTTTTGAAGGCTCCGCATGCATGCCACAGCTGGGTAACGATCGTTTCCGGCCGCATATCCACGCAGCTGAGTACGTCGGAAGCTTCATTTACAAAGATGTATTTTGCAGTTGCCGCATCGGCCAGCATCTCTTTACAGCGTCTGATGTATTCTTCTCTTGGGACAAAAGAATTTCGCAGCAGATGTACATGGATATCCAGGTCAAAATCTCTTTGCAGCTCATCATACAGAATGCGGAAACTGTTGCTTACGTCCGGCAGACGAAGCTCAATAAAAATGACTTTTCGTTCATCGACCGGCTCATTCTTATGTGCATTGTATGCAGCCGGCAGTGTCTCATAGAGAAGCTTGTCTTTTCTCTTTCTGCCCATATATTTCTTTGCTGCTTTTACCGGCGGAAGTTTCTTAATCTTCTTTCTTCCTTTCCAGTAAACCTTTTTCATTGCTCTTATTACCTTACTCATCCGTTTTCTCCTTCTTGATCATTTCCAGCAGTCGCTCTGTTGCATGTCCGTCGCAGGCACTCATAAATTTCTCCTTGAAATCCGCGACCTGTTTTCTGTCAAAACGCTCCTTAAGATGGAGTACATAATCAACAATCTCCTGCGTGGTGTGCACAACCGGTCCCGGTGTCAGTTCATGGTAATCATAGTAAAAACCACGCCACTCTCCATATTCTTCAAAATCGTAGGCAAAGAACAGCATCGGACGCTCAAATAATGAATATTCAAATACCAGCGACGAATAATCCGAAATACACAGATCACTGACACAGAGCAGTTCTTCGATGACAAATGCATCAGAAACATCATACGCAAAGCTTTGACACTCCTTTGGAACCTCCGGTCTCTGTTTCACAACCGGATGCTGTTTAATCAGCAAAATCCAGTCTTTTCCAAGCTTCTCCTGCATCAGACAGAGATCCATGGCATCCGGTGCCTTCGCTCCTCCCACACTTCCGCGGAACGTCGGGGCATAGAGCATGACTTTCTTTCCTTTTGCTGCCGGACAGATGTCATACAGTTTTTTCTGTGCTGCCTTCTGAAATTTTTCCAGGAACAGAAGATCTGTGCAGCTGACACCGATCGGTACAACACTTTTGTCCTCTTTCGGAAGATTCATGGCCTCCTGATAAGCCCAGATAACCTCCGAGCTTGATACAGTTATATAGTCATAGTTCTTATAATAATTATATTTCAGATATTCTTCTCTGCTTCCGCCGAAAAGCTCCTCACAGGTGCTGAATCCAAATTTTTTGAACGCACCGCATCCATGCCAGAGCTGCGTGATCACCGTCTCTTCTCTTGGCTCAATGCAGCTGATCACCCTGGAACCCTCACAGAGAAAAATATAATGTGCATCGGCACAGTCCTTCAGACATGCCATCGCATTCTGAATAAATTTCCATTTGTTTCCAGATTCCATCAGATAGTGGACGCTCACTTCCATCTCTTCTTCGCTGCATAATACCTGATACAAAAAACGTAAGCTGCCGGAAAGCTGTGTCAGATTGGCTTCAATGAACACCGCTTTCCACTTTTTTAAAGGCAGCTTACGAAATCTCCTGTATTGCCAGGGAAAAAGAAGCTTTAAGGTCAGAAAAAGATAGAGTCTCTTTATCTTTTTACTCATTCCAGATCATCACCGTTTTTCCCATCAATTTGTGTATATCCATTTCAAATGCTCTGGTTATATCCTTCACATCTCTTACTTCTACTTCCGCACCCATGATATTCTCCAGATAAGATACTACTTCCGGATGCTCTTCATATAACTGCAGCAGACCTTCGTAGTCACTTCTGCCGCTGCGGCTGCTGCCGAAAATACGCAGTCCCTTTTCCAGAACCATGCGGGTATTGATCGGTGCCGGATCTTCGCTGACACCTAAAATACTGATCGTACCCTCCGGATGGATATAATCAATGATCTGATTGATCGCTTTGGATGCCGCTCCGCCTCCAACGCATTCAAACGCATGATCGATCTGCATATCTGCCGGAATTTCATTGACACAGTAGGTACCGTCTGCAAAAGTAAAATCCGACAGTTTGTTTTCCGTGACACCGAAAATATAGATTTTGGAATCCGGAAGCATCTTTTTCAGAAGCAGTGAGGTAATGTAACCCAAATTGCCATCGCCCCACACACCGATCACATCACGTCTCTCATGTGAAAAACGTAAGAAACGGTTGATCGCATGAAAGCTCACGCTGACAAGCTCTGTATAGGCAGCTACCGTCGGATTGATCCCCTGCGGCAGACGTACAAAACGATCCGGCACAGCCTGAACATATTCCTGCAGAAATCCATCCATGCTGCTCGCACAGAATTTGCTGGATCGCAGATAATTTTCTGCAATGATATCGTCTTTTTCTACCGGTCGGTTCGGGATCATCACAACCTCTGTTCCGATTTCAAAGGTTCCGGTCGGATCATAGATTACTTTGCCGATCCCCTCGTGGATCAATGCCATAGGCAGTTTCTGACGCAGAATCTCTTCCGCCCTTGCACCTTGATAGTAACGCTGATCCGCATGGCAGATAGACAGTCTGGTCGGACGCACGATCACCTGTCTGTCATCGATCTCCATTTCCTTAAATGCGACTTCAAACTGTCTTGGACGTTTCAGCTGATACACCGTATTTAGCATACGCCATTTCCTCCTAAAATAGACTCTGCAACACGCAAATCGTACGGATACGTAATCTTAATATTGAAAACTTCACCTTCTACCAGATGGATCGCATCCCCTTTGAGAACGAGGATCTTGCAGGCATCGGTCAGGATCGTCTTCTCTTCCTCACTCAGTTCATCGAAAACTTCACGCAGACGCTTTGCATGAAAACTCTGCGGTGTCTGTCCCTGATACATTTTGGAACGATCCGGAATATTGCTGATCTTCTGATTATCCATGCTCTCCACAATGGTATCGGTCGCCGGGATAACGGTATCGCAGGCTCCGTACTCTTTCGCATAGTGGATGTTATCTTCCAGAATACGGTGTGTCACAAACGGACGAACGGAATCGTGGGTGACAATAATGGTTTCTTCATCCAGTCCGTAAAATTTTTCGATATGACTGATCGCATTCATGATCGTATCATTGCGGGTCGCACCGCCTTCGATCACATCGATCTTATCTGAAAGCAGAATATATTTTTTAATGATATCCTGGGTGTAGGTGATCCACTGCTTCGGTGACAGAACGATCACACGCTCAAACTGCGGATTGACCACAAATTTCTCCAATGTATGGATAATGATTGGCTTGCCGCCAACTTCCATAAACTGTTTCGGTTTCTCAACATTCCCCATACGTGTTCCCTTGCCCCCCGCAAGTACAACGCCGTAAACATTTGTTTTTTCCACGATGCTGCCTCCTATTTCATAAATTCCAGATAACGTGGAAGAACCTCATCCGGTGTTCCGATCTCGATCAGTTTTCCTTCATGCATCCACATGACTTTGTCGCAGAGATCTGCGATCGTATCCAGACTGTGAGAAACGATCACAACCGTACGCTCTCTGTTTGAGATCAGGCTCTTCATCTTTTCATAACTTTTCTTTTTAAACTTTTCATCACCAACGCTGAGTACTTCATCGATCAGCATGATGTCGGTCTCCAGAACGGCTGTGATGGAAAATGCCAGCTTGGAATACATACCGCTTGAGTAAGTACGCACCGGCATATCAATAAATTTGCCAAGTCCGGCGAATTCAATGATCTCATCCATCTTGGAACGGATAAACTCTTCCGAAAAACCAAGAAGCATACCGGAAAGAATGATGTTTTCTCTTCCGCTCATCTCTTTTTCAAATCCGACACCGATCGACAGAAGGGAAACGGAATGGTTTTTCAGGTCAATGCTTCCCGTATCCGGAGAAAAAATGCCGGCCAGTGCTTTGAGCATGGTGGATTTTCCGCTTCCGTTCTTTCCGATGATTCCGAGGATCTCTCCTTTTTCTACTTCAAAGGATACATCCTTTACTGCCTGGAATACATCGGCCTGTACTTTTTTGAAATGTAATAAACTCTGCTTGATGGAAAACTTCTGCAGGTTTCGATAACTGATATATAAATTTTTTACTTCGATTGCAATTTCGCGTTCCATTATATCACCTTCACATAACTGTTTTCGTATTTATAAATAATCTTTACTCCGATCGCTGACAGGATGAAACTCAGCACCATCCACAGAAGCAGGAATTTTCTTGCCGGTGTCTGGTCATAGATCATACATCTTCTTGCAGAAGTCAGAAGCAGTGCCAGTGGATTGCAATGAAGGATCACTTTATTCCACGGTGCAAATTTTGCAAGCCTTGTTTCTACATTATAAAAAATACCGGTAATATAAAACAGCAGACGCAGTACGATATTGATCACGTTGGACAAGTCCTGTACAAATACGCCAAAATGTGCCACGATCGTACTGCATCCGAACGTGAACAGAAACAGGGTCAGCATGATCGGGATCATGTACAGAATATTAAAGCTGACCGGCACGCGGTAAATGACCATCATAATGATCACGATGCCAAAAGAGATCAGCATTTTAAAGCCGTTTACAAACATGCGGACCATAACCAGAATGTATTTCGGCAAATATACTTTTGCCACAATGGACTTGTTGTTTTTGACGATTTTTACGCTCTGCTGAAGGGTCTTATTAAAGAAATCCCACATCGTCAGACCGATAAAAATGAAGACTGTAAAATACTGCTCTTTTGCATTAAATACCACACCAAAGATCAGGGTGTAGATCAGCATGAAACAGATCGGGTCCAATACCCACCACAGCCAGTTCAGGTAGGAACTTGCCACCTCAGACTGCAATTTCGATTTTGCCGAATAGATCGCGTACTTGTAGTACTTTTTCGTGTCTTTTAGAAATCGACTCATTTTATGCGTTCTCCTCACAAATACTTTTTTGCTTTATCCAACTGCAGACCGCCTCGCAGGCATGTCCGCTCTCATAGCTTCCCATTTGCTGATGATGCTCCATGATCCTCGCTCTGTTCTTTTCTTCATCGAAAGAGCGGATCTGTTTTTCCAGATCTTCCATATTTTCACAGATTGGAAACGGCCACTCATGAATATCTACATAAAAACCGGTCTTTGCAAGATATTCCCGCAGATCCGGTGTATACAGAAAGCATGGTCGGTATAAAAAAGAATAATCCCATATACAGGAGGAATAGTCCGTGATCAGCATATCTGCTGCCGCTAAAAGTTCCTGCATATCAGGATAGTCCGTCACATCCGCTGAGCATTCCGGATCCAATCCTGCCGAATCGTCCTCACTGTAGCGATGTGCCCGGTATAATACATACCACTTTTCGCCATTTTCTTCAAGTACTTTTCGAAGTCCTGTAAAATCCGGCATCTGATTTTTCCCATTTGAACGATAGGTAGGTGCATACAGCAAGATCCGGTACTTACGGTCTATCTGATAGGTCTGCCTTACTTTCTGATCCGCCTGCTCTGTGTTCCCACAGACCAGAAAATCATTTCGCGGCATACCGCATTTTAAGATTTCTCCATGGTAAAGAAATGCACGGCGAAACAGCCTGTCACTTGCCGCCTGACAGCTTGATACGATCAGCTGTATATTTTTCGCACAGAACTCTGCACGCTTTCTGGTCGCCCAGTTGGCATCCGGTTTGTCATTTTCAATTTTCTTATAAGCTCCGCCGCCATGCCAGGTGTTGATCAGATACTGCTTTTTGCGAAACGGAAACCACGGAGCATAAGAGCCGTTCGTGATGATCACTTTTGCCGTCAGAAGATAATAAAAACTTCTCAGCGTAAAATGTTTCACAAAATGCAGATCCTTCTCTTCTTTGTCACGATAC
>NZ_JBKVNQ010000036.1:0-26465 GCF_046967715.1 Hominisplanchenecus sp. | reverse complement strand
GGTCGGAGCAAAACGAACATCCACTGGATGTTCTGCTCCATATCGGGGCGGGTCCCAAGGTCTTTCATCCACCTATGAGCAAGCTCATGTGGATTTAGACCTTTGATCCTGGCATCATATTTTCAGTAAAATCCAGCAAATACAGAGGCTCCGATCACAGTCAGAAGACCGGCTACCGCGATCGCCAGGCTGCTCATCGCACCTTCCACTTCGCCCATTTCCAGTGCTTTGGCCGTCCCGATCGCATGGGAGGATGTGCCAAGTGCCAGTCCTTTTGCGATCGGCTCATAAATACGAAACAGCTTGCAGACTGCCTCTCCGATCACATTTCCGATCACGCCGGTAACAATGATCACAGCCACCGTGATGGTCACCAAACCGCCCAGTTCTTCGGAAACACCCATTCCGATTGCTGTTGTGATAGACTTTGGAAGCAGCGTAACATAGACATCATGCTCAAGTCCGAACAAAAATGCCAGAAGCAGGACGCTTCCAAGACTTGCCAGCACACCTGCGAGGATGCCGCAGGCAACGGCTGCCAGATTTTTCTTTAAAAGTGTCATCTGCTGATAAAGCGGCACCGCCAGACATACCGTCGCCGGAGTCAGAAGATAACTTAAATATTGGGCAGAATTTTCATAACTTTCATAATCCACCCCGCACAACATCACCACGCCGATCACAAAAATGATTGAGATCAGCAGCGGATTTAAAAATGCATACTTGAACTTTTTCTTCAGCATAATGCCAACTCCATATCCGATCAGACTGACCGTCACGCCAAAATATGCCGAGTTACACAATATCTCTTTCATGTCTTTACCCTCCTGAGATCACCCTATTAATCCTGCTTCTCCATCTTCTGTGCTGCCATGTTTTCTTTCAGATGCATTACTGCCTGTGCCGTTCTTCCGGTCACAACCATAACAAAGACGGTCGTGATACAAGTGATCACAAGAACTGGTACCAGAATTGCCTTTAAATCACTCCAGGTCACGATCAGACCAACGGCGGCCGGGATAAACATCGGCGGCATGATCTCGATCAGAAAGTCCGCTGCGATCTTGACCTGCTCCAGTTTGATCACTTTTGTCATCAGACCCGCCAGCATCAGAAGCAGACCGTAGATACTTGCCGGGATCGGCAACGGAATCAGACAGTGCAGAAATTCTCCGAAAAAGGTTACAAACATGATAATCCCAAACTGATACAATAGTTTCACTTTTATTACCTCCTGTGCCATCTGGCAAACTTTTTTGATTTCCCCCGTAAAACATTTTTGCCTGCCCCAGACAGTTATTTCCGTCTCAAGGCAAAAAGGGGTCGATTGAATACACTATATATCCAATCGACCCACCCCAAAGTATTAAGCGCGAGACGGGACTCGAACCCGCGGCCTCGACCTTGGCAAGGTCGCGCTCCACCAACTGAGCCACTCGCGCATTTTTTATTTCTGCCTGTCTCTCAGGCACGTTTTATATGATACAACAGGTTTCTGGATTTGTCAACTGTTTTTTTGCCATATTTTTTTTATTTTTCTGCTATACTTTTTTTATACATCCCATAGCCATTGTTTATTGTTTTTTTATTAGCAAAATTCACTATTTTATGGTAAAATAGTAAGTATATTTTGGTGATGCCAAGGCGAAAAGAATTACTTTTCCGGTAACAAAGCGATTCATTGGCATCATTTCGAATACTATATAGAGATGCCAGGGTCAAAAGCCTGAAACCACGATGTGCTTGCACAAGAGTGGTTTTATGGCTTAATGACCCGCCCCGATATGAGCATAAAAGTGGAGCGTAAGCTTTACGATATGCGAATATTGGGGTGCTATGTGCCAGTGGCACATGTTTAGCACCGACCGAAGCGGAGCGTAGAAAGAATTGTGGGAGTACGAAGTACGGAACAATTCGTATGGCATCTTTTGACCCCAACATCATATAAAAGAAATATTGAAACGGAGGAACTGCCAATGAATGTTTATTCAGAAATTACACCTGAAATATTGTCTCTGACAAAACTTGCAGAAAGTACCAGCAAGATTGACCCTGCCCTTTACACCAAATATGATGTAAAACGCGGACTGCGTGATATCAATGGTAAGGGTGTGCTGGCAGGTCTTACTGATATCGGCAATGTCCATGCTTATGATATGGTAGACGGAAAACAGGTTCCATGCGAAGGAAAGCTTTACTACCGCGGATATAATATCGAAGATCTTGTAAACGGTTTTATCAGAGATCAACGTTTTGGCTTTGAAGAAGTTACTTACCTGCTTCTGTTCGGAAAGCTCCCATCAAAAGAGGACCTGAAAGAATTTTCCGATATGCTGGCAGCATATCGTTCTCTTCCTACCAGCTTTGTCAGAGATATTATTTTGAAAGCACCGAGCCAGGACATGATGAATACGCTTGCCCGCAGTGTTCTGACACTCTATACTTACGATGACCGTGCAGACGACATCTCACTTCCGAATGTACTGCGTCAGTGCTTGCAGCTGATTGCACTGTTTCCGATGCTTTCCGTATATGGCTATCAGGCATACAGCCATTATCACGATGGAAAGAGTCTTTATATCCATATGCCTGATCCATCACTTTCCACTGCAGAAAATCTGCTCCATATTCTCCGTCCAGACAGTAAATACACCAACCTCGAGGCCCGCATCCTTGACATTGCACTGGTGCTGCATATGGAACACGGCGGTGGTAACAACTCTACGTTCACCACTCATGTGGTATCTTCTTCTGGTACAGACACCTACTCTACTATAGCATCTTCCCTTGGCTCTTTAAAAGGTCCGAAACACGGCGGTGCCAACATCAAAGTTGTCCGTATGTTTGAAGATATGAAGAAAACCGTCAAAGACTGGAACAACGAAAAAGAAGTTGGTGATTATCTGCGTGCCCTGCTGAACAAAGACGCTTTCGATCACGCCGGTCTGATCTATGGTATGGGACATGCTGTTTACTCTCTTTCTGATCCGCGTGCCAATATTTTCAAGGGTTTCGTAGAGAAACTTTCCAAAGAAAAAGGCAGAGAAGAAGAGTTCCAGCTTTATTCTATGGTGGAACGCCTTGCACCACAGATCATTGCCGAAGAACGCAAGATCTACAAAGGTGTCAGTGCCAACGTGGACTTCTACAGCGGATTTGTATACAGTATGCTGGATCTGCCTACGCAGCTCTTCACACCGATCTTTGCGATCGCCCGTGTGGTTGGCTGGAGTGCCCACCGCCTCGAAGAGCTTGCCAATAGCGGAAAAATTATTCGTCCTGCATACAAAGGCATTTCTGAGATTAAAGATTATGTTCCGATTGAAAAACGTTAAGATTACAAAAATATTTTTAAATACAAAGTGACACAAAAGTGCCGGAAGAACCTTTCATTCTTCCGACACTTTTTCTTTTTACATCTCAGATGTCTAATTCCAGCGGTTCATCCATTGTTTCGGATACATACTTGCCGTTTTTTTTACGTTGCCTTACACATTCTGTGAGCAGATATTCAATCTGCCCGTTTACGGAGCGAAAATCATCTTCTGCCCAGGCTGCGATCTGATCATACAGTTTTGCCGAGAGCCTGAGCGGGATCTGTTTCTTCGGTCTGCCCTCTGCCATATCAGTACAGACTTCCTGAATTTACAACCGGCTGTGCATCGTGATTTCCACAGAGCACGACAAGAAGATTGGAGACCATGGCAGCTTTTCGCTCCTCATCTAATTCGACTACCTGATTCTCATTCAGACGCTCCAGTGCCATCTCAACCATACCGACTGCTCCGTCAACGATCATCTTTCTCGCATCAATGATCGCTGATGCCTGCTGTCTCTGAAGCATAACGGCTGCGATTTCCGGTGCATAGGCAAGATAGGTGATACGTGCCTCTATGATCTCCAGACCGGCTTCTGCTACTTTCTTCTGGATCTCATCGCGGATGCGTCCTGCAACAATTTCGCTGGAACCACGCAGGCTGCCTTCATCGGCAATGCCGTCACCGGTCGTATCGACATTCGGTGCCACATCGTAAGGATAAATACGCACGATATTTCGCAGGGCACTGTCACACTGCAGGGAAAGATATTCCTTGTAGTTGTCAACATGGAAAACAGCTTTTGCCGTATCGGTCACACGCCACATCACAGCGATCCCAATTTCCACCGGATTACCGAGGCAATCATTGATCTTCTGACGGTTGTTGTTGAGTGTCATGATCTTCAGGGAAATCTTTTTGTTTGGAACCGATGCATTTGCAGAAGCATTTGCACCTGTTGCCGCAACCAGCACGGATTTCGCACTGTTTCCGCCATCCACATCCCCGCTCTGGTTCAGTTTGGTCTTTGCTGCCGGGTTCACACTGCTGCAGAATGGATTTACCCAGTAAAATCCTGCATCTTTCAAAGTGCCGACATACTTACCGAACAGAGTAAGCACCAGAGCTTCCTGCGGTTTCAGAACTTTAAGTCCCAGAAACGGGATCCAGCCGATGGAAATCCAGATGATCGCCAGTAGCATAAGCGGAATCAACTCGGTAATCGCACTGACAAGCATGATGCCTGCAGCTGCTGCATAAAAAATGATAAACAGCAACATCATTGCCATGCCATTTTTCCTGTTGTTCAAAACTTTTTCCTTGATATCCATAATCCTTTCCTCCTTTAATTATTTTTGTGATGCCAGGGTTAAAAGGTCAAAATGTCGTTCTTGCTTGCAAGATAAGACATTTGATCTTGGAACCCGCTAAACATGAGGAAGTAGCTATTTACGCAGTAAATCTGCGGATTCCGAATGTTTATAGAATTGCGGGAGTTATTTTATAACTGAGCAATTCGCAGGCATCATTTAGTTTTAAAACATCTTTTCGGTTTATTAAAATGATATCATTTTAATATCAGTTTGTCAATATTTTCTTATGGTAATGTTTAAAGTCAAACGCACGCAAGATCTGCACTCGATCTTGATCAGCCTGACTGACCATTGATCCGACAAAAAAATCGCCACCTGCTCTCAGGTGACGATTTCTTTTCAAAATACCAGAAGCATTAAGCCAAATGGTATTTCAGTCTCGCATATATTTGATTTGAACGCAGAGAAGCTATATCTGATAAAAATCAGATACGAAATCTTTTTTATGATTCAGACTATTATTTAATCAATTGAGCACTTTGCTTACAACGCTTTAGTTCTTTCCATTAATATAGGAAATAAGGCCTTCTGCTTTGATGATCTTCTGCATAAACTCCGGGAACGCCTGTCCTTTAAACTCGGTTCCTTTTGTGCGATTATAGATCATACCGCTGTCAAAATCTACTTCTACGTCATCGCCGTCCTCGATGCCTTTGGATGCTTCCGGACACTCGATGATCGGCAGTCCGATGTTGATCGCATTACGGTAGAAAATACGTGCAAAGGTCTCTGCGATGACACAGCTTACACCTGCTGCCTTGATGGCGATCGGTGCATGTTCTCTGGAAGATCCGCAGCCGAAATTTTTCTCAGCTACAATGATATCTCCCTTATGAACTTTGTTTACAAACTCTTTATCAATATCTTCCATGCAGTGTGTTGCCAGTTCTGCCGGATCGGAAGAATTCAGATATCTTGCCGGAATGATAACATCGGTATCTACATTGTCTCCATATTTAAATACTTTACCATGTGCTTTCATCTTATCTATCCTCCTATAATCCAAGCTCTGCCGGTGCGGAAATCTTTCCGGTCACTGCACTTGCTGCTGCAACTGCCGGGCTTGCCAGATATACTTCTGATTTTACATGTCCCATACGGCCCACGAAGTTACGGTTGGTAGTGGAGATACAACGCTCGCCCTCTGCCAGGATACCCATGTAGCCGCCAAGGCATGGTCCGCAGGTCGGTGTGCTGACAACTGCTCCTGCTTCGATGAAGATTTCCAGCAGTCCTTCTCTCATAGCCTGCAGATAAATCTGCTGTGTTGCCGGGATCACGATACAGCGGACACCTTTTTTCACTTTGCGTCCTTTTAAAATCTCTGCTGCACAACGCAGATCTTCGATACGTCCGTTTGTACAGGAACCGATCACAGACTGATCGATCACAACATCTTCTGTGATCTCATCGATGGTCCTGGTGTTTTCCGGAAGATGCGGGAATGCTACGGTTGATTTCAGAGTGCTGAGGTCAATGGTATATTCCTGTTCGTATACGGCATCTTCATCTGCTTCATAGACTTTATATGGACGTTTGGAATGTTCTTTCATATATGCAACGGTCAGGTCATCTACCGGGAAGATACCGTTCTTGCCACCGGCTTCGATCGCCATGTTTGCGATCGTGAAACGGTCATCCATGCTCAGGTATTTGATTCCTTCACCAACAAATTCCATGGATTTGTAAAGAGCTCCGTCCACACCGATCAGTCCGATGATGTGCAGGATCACATCTTTGCCGCTTACCCATTTTGCCGGTTTGCCGACCAGGTTAAATTTAATTGCAGACGGTACTTTAAACCATGCTTTTCCGGTTACCATACCGGCTGCCATGTCGGTACTTCCGACACCGGTGGAGAATGCTCCCAGTGCTCCGTATGTACAGGTATGAGAATCTGCACCAATGATCACATCTCCTGCCACAGTCAGTCCTTTTTCCGGAAGCAGTGCGTGTTCGATTCCCATCTCTCCTACGTCAAAATAATTGGTGATCTCATTTTTACAGGCAAATTCACGTACACATTTGCAGTGTTCTGCTGATTTGATATCTTTATTCGGGATAAAATGATCCATTACCAGTGCGATCTTATCCTTGTCAAATACTTCCTGTTTTTTAAACTTGTCCATCTCATGAATGGCAACCGGGGAAGTAATATCATTTCCCAGGACCAGATCCAGATCTGCCTCGATCAGCTGACCGGCTTCTACACTTGGTAATCCTGCATGAGCTGCAAGAATTTTCTGTGTCATCGTCATTCCCATGTCTTGTTTCCTCCTCATTCTCGTGTTTCATGCAGAAACTCTTTTCTTTCTGCATACTCTGGCATTGAAATACCGCCTTTTGCGGATTTTAAACCTGTTTTTTATCATAGCATAAATATTGGTAAATTACAACAAAACTGCCGTGTATTTTATGGGCAAAACTTTTATCTGTAAAAAAGATGCCACCCGTTATTACAGGTGACACCTCTCTTCTATACTTATCTCAAAACATCTGCAAATGCTCTGTCTAAAAAGACACCACAAACATCTTATTTATTGCTCAGGAATTCATGGATACCTTTTGCTGCTGCTTTACCTGCACCCATAGCCAGGATAACGGTAGCTGCTCCGGTAACGGCATCTCCACCTGCGTATACACCATCTTTTGATGTCTTTCCGGTTTCTTCGTCCGCAATAATACATTTTCTCTTATTGACATCCAGACCGATGGTCGTTGAAGAAATCAGCGGGTTCGGTGAAGTTCCAAGGGACATGATAACGGTATCTACATCCAGGACAAATTCAGATCCCGGGATCTCTACCGGTCTTCTTCTTCCGGAAGCATCCGGCTCGCCAAGCTCCATACGGATACATTTCATGCCGGCTACTGCATCGTTCTCATCTACCAGGATTTCCGTTGGGTTGGTCAGCAGATCAAAGATGATACCTTCTTCTTTTGCATGATGTACTTCTTCTGCTCGTGCAGGAAGTTCTGCTTCACTTCTTCTGTATACGATATGTACTTCTGCACCGAGACGAAGTGCGGTTCTTGCAGCATCCATTGCTACGTTTCCGCCGCCGACAACAGCTACTTTCTTGCCATGTACGATCGGTGTATCGTAATCTTCACGGAATGCTTTCATCAGGTTGTTTCTTGTCAGGTACTCGTTTGCAGAAAATACACCTTTTGCGGTTTCTCCAGGGATTCCCATGAACATCGGCAGACCTGCACCGGAACCGATGAAGACTGCTTCAAAACCTTCTTCATCCATCAGTTCATCAATGGTGATAGAACGTCCGATGATCACGTTTGTCTCGATCTTAACACCGAGTGCTTTTACGTTTTCTACTTCTTTTGCAACAACATCCAGTTTCGGAAGACGGAATTCTGGAATACCATATACCAGTACACCGCCTGCCTCATGCAGTGCTTCAAAGATGGTTACGTCATAACCTAATTTTGCCAGATCACCTGCACAGGTCAGACCGGATGGGCCGGACCCGATAACAGCTACTTTCTTGCCGTTCTTTTCTGCCGGAGCTGCCGGACGGATGCCGTTCTCTCTTGCCCAGTCAGCTACAAAACGCTCCAGTTTTCCGATGGAAATGGCTTCGCCTTTGATACCGCGGATACATTTTCCTTCACACTGGCTCTCCTGCGGACATACACGACCGCAGATTGCTGGAAGTGCACTGGACTCAGAAATGATCTGATATGCTTTTTCAAAGTTTCCTTCTTTTACTTCATGTACAAATGCCGGGATATTGATGGATACCGGACATCCCTGCATACATTTTGCATTTTTACAGTTGATGCAGCGGGAAGCTTCTTCCATTGCTTCGTCTGCATTATATCCAAGGCAAACCTCATCAAAGTTGGTTGCTCTTACTTTTGGTGCCTGTTCTCTTACAGGAACTTTCTTTAATACATCTGCCATTATTTGTCACCTCCGCAATTTCCACATCCGCCATGATGTGTGTCACCTTCACGCAGTTTCAGAAGTGCACGTCCCTCTTCTGTCTTGTAGAGAGTCTGTCTCTTCATTGCCACATCAAAATCAATCTTATGACCGTCAAATTCCGGACCGTCTACGCAGGCAAATTTCACTTCATCTCCTACCATAACACGACAGGCTCCGCACATACCGGTACCGTCCACCATGATCGGGTTCATGCTGACAATAGTCGGAATGTTCAGTTTCTTTGTTGTCAGGCAGCAGAATTTCATCATGATCATCGGACCAATCGCTACGCAGTGATCATATACTTTTCCTTCTTTTGTTACCAGGTCTTCGATCACTTTTGTTACCATTCCGCTTCTTCCGTAAGAACCGTCATCGGTTGTAACATAGAGATTGCCTGCCACTTCGGAAAGTTCCTTTTCCAGGATAACCAGATCTTTTGTCTTTGCACCGACAATAACATCCGCATCAATGCCGTGCTCATGCAGCCATTTCACCTGTGGATATACTGGTGCGGTACCTACACCACCAGCTACAAAAAGAATCTTTTTCTTTTTTACTTCTTCGAGCGGTTCTGTGCACAGGTCAGACGGCTGTCCCAGAGGACCTACGAAATCACGGAAAGTATCTCCTGCCTTCAGTGTGGTAAATTTCTCTGTGGACGCTCCGATCGGCTGGAATACAATAGTAACTGTACCGGCTTCTCTGTCATAGTCACAAATAGTCAGCGGAATACGCTCGCCGACTTCATCCATTTTTACGATGATAAACTGTCCAGGCAGACAATGCTTTGCAACACGCGGAGCCTCTACAACCATCTCGTAGATATTGCCTGCAAGTTTTCCTGCTTTTAAAATCTTGTACATATCATACCTCCATATTTTTCGTTTTATAAAAGCACACCTGACTGTGTTTTTTGTATACAGTCGCAAGGTTCTACAAAACACTACATTAAAGTATAAAACAATCCCTTAAAAATTTCAATACTTATTGCCCCTGCTCAAGATAATTTTCGAACTGTTCCATGCTCATCAGCACTTTCCTCGGTTTGGTTCCTTCTTCCGGGCCGACAACACCGGCATCCGAAAGCTGATCCATGATGCGTGCCGCCCGGTTAAACCCGATCTTGAACATTCGCTGGAGCATACCGATCGATGCTTTGTCTTTTTCAATGATAAATTTTCCGGCATCTGCAAAGTATTCATCTACATCGCTTCCGCTATTTTTCAGATCCTGGGCAGCCTGTGTCACCTGCGATAACTGCACCTGCATTTCTGCATTGTATGTTTCTGGGTTATTCTGCTGTGTTAAAAATTCTACGACCTGTTCCACTTCACTGTCTTTGACAAACGCTCCCTGAAGTCTTGCCGGTTTCTGATAATTCTGCGGATAGAACAACATATCTCCTTTTCCAAGCAGTTTTTCCGCCCCGTTCATATCCAGGATCGTCCTGGAATCCACACCGGAAGAAGCCTTGAACGCAATCCTTGACGGCATATTTGCCTTGATCAGACCAGTGATAACATTGACGGAAGGCCGCTGTGTTGCAAGGATCAGATGGATGCCGGCTGCTCTTGCAAGCTGTGCCAGACGGCAGACTGCATCTTCCACTTCTCCGGGAGCAACCATCATCAGATCGGCAAGTTCGTCCACGATGATCACGATCTGTGGCATTTTCTTCATTTCTTCTGTCCGCTGTTCTTCCGGGATCGATTCGATCTTCTGATTGTAGCCTTTCAAATCACGCACGCCCTGGGTGGCAAACTGCTGGTAACGTTTCGTCATCTCCGCTACTGCCCAGTTCAGAGCACCGGCTGCCTTTTTCGGATCGGTGACAACCGGGATAAACAGATGTGGGATCCCATTGTAAACACTCAGTTCCACGACTTTTGGATCGATCATGATCAGCTTGACATCTTCCGGCGAAGCTTTGTAGATCAGACTCATGATGATCGTATTGACGCATACAGACTTACCGGATCCTGTTGCACCGGCGATCAGAAGATGCGGCATTTTTGCAATATCCGCCACCACAATCTTTCCTGCCAAGTCCTTGCCAACTGCAATTGACAGCTTGGATTTGGCTTCCTGAAACTCCGATGACTCCAAAAGTTCTCTTAAATAAACTTCGCTGCTTTCCTTATTCGGGACTTCAATGCCGACCGCTGCTTTCCCCGGGATCGGTGCCTCGATCCGGATATCTTCTGCCGCAAGGTTCAGCTTGATATCATCTGCCAGATTGACGATACGGCTGACTTTGACTCCCTGCTCCGGTGTCAGTTCGTACCGGGTGACAGAAGGTCCGCAGCTGACATTGGTGACATGAGCCTCCACGCCAAAACTGTGCAGTGTATTCTGCAGCTTCTGGGCCGTCGTTTTCAGCACCTCACTGCTGTTTCCGTTTTTTCCGCGTCTTGGAAGACCGAGGATCTCCATCGGCGGGAAGGCATACTGTGGTTTCTGCACCTTTTCTGCCGCTTCAATCTCCTCGCTGACACTTTCCAGCTGGACTTTCTGCTCTTTTGCGGAAGATCTTGGATTTTTCCGGTTTTTCTCTTTTTCCGTTTCTGTCGAACCGCCGGATTCTTCTGCATGATCCGGCACTGGATGCGGTGACGGTTCCGTATCAGAATGGTCTTCTTCATCCAGTCCTTCAATGGAAAGCATATTCAGAAAATCAAAGGATTCTTCCGGCTCCTCTTCATATATTTCCTCTCTCCTGCCCGGTTCCTCTTCGATGATCGGCTGTGCCTCGATGATCTCTCTTGGAATTTCACTTTTCTCCGAAACCAGATTTTCACCTACCGTCTGATAAGTCACACCGGTCACTTTGTGATCAAGACGTCGTTTCTTTTCTTCTTCAAAGGCCTCTTTTCTCCGCTCCAGAGCTTCCCTTTCATTCATCAGCTGCTGTTCCCGGTAAAGTGCCTGCTCTTCACGGTGTATCCTTGCCTGCTCCATTCTGCGTCTGGCATCTTCCTTTGCAGAACAGTAGACTTTTTTGCTGCTTTTTTGCATACCACGAAACAGAGAACGCTGCGTGATCAGAACCAGGGCAATCACAGCCAGAAGGATCACGATCACATAAGCTCCCGCAATGCCGACGGACGGACAGAACACTTTGCAGAAAATGCCTCCGATAATCCCGCCGCCTGTATGTTCCTCGATGCTGTACTTATAATAGTCCATCAGATTTCTGCTCTTATCGTATCCGTTGATCAGTTCGCAGAAAATGGACATGGCAAGCCACATCAGACAACATCCGCCCAGTTTGACCCACATAATGCTTTTTTCCTTGTTTACAACTGCAAAAGCCACTCCCAGAAAAAGGGCAAACGGAAACAGATACGCCATCAGTCCAAATGCTCCGAGACTGATATGGCTTACCGTATTGCCGATGAAACCGCCGACACCGAAATTTCCGATCAGGATCAGAACGGACAGAGCAAGCACCAGCCAGACCAGGATTTCCTCCCAGACAGAGAATCCTTCATTTCCTAGATTTTCGATTCTTTCCGGTTTCTGATAATCCGTTTTTCTTGGTCTGCCGACCTTTCCCTTTTTCGGTACCGCAGTCTCTTTCTTCGGCATTGCTGTCGTTTTCCTGCTGTTGTTTCCCTTCTTTGGTGCAGAATTGCTTCTTCTTGTACTTTGCACCGTTTTTTTTCTTTCTGCCATAAAATGTTGCTCCCCTTTATCTGTTTTCCTCGTCATATCACATTTTTCGTCGCTATAGCAAAGATAAAACACGCTTTGTGGATTTTATCAGCTGATCAGCGGTCTCCATAACAAAAAACTGTTACAGAATCCATACCGTAACAGTCTTTTTGCATATAAAACATTCCTTTGTAAAATCGATTCTGTTATACCAGGAAGTTTGCAATGATCGCAATCACTCCTACTGCAAAACAGTAAATCGCAAATCCCATAAATTTTTTCTTACGCACGACTGTGAGCATCGTTTTAATGCATACATAACCAACGCATCCTGCAACGATCGCTCCAATCAGTCCGTTGAGTACGATGCCCCCGGTGATCGCTTCACTTCCCAGATCCTTGATCTCAAGAACAGCCGCTCCCAGAATCGCCGGGATCGACATAATGAAAGAATAGCGAACTGCAAAACGTCTGTCATATCCGCTCATCAGGCACGCCGCGATCGTCGTACCGGAGCGGGAAAGTCCCGGAAGTGTGGCACAGCCCTGTGCTGCACCGATCAAAAATCCGCTTCTGTAACTGATATCCTTTGGTATCTTTTTGCCGTTCGGTGTTTTCTCGGATACCACCAGCAAAATGGAAGTCAGGATCAGGCAAATCCCCGGAACGATCAGTGTCGCACTCGCTTTTTCCACCATTCCCTTTCCGATATAACCAATGATACCTGTCGGTATGGTAGATACCAGCACCAGTACCACAAACTTACGATAGTTGTTTTTTACGATCTTGCGGTAACGCAGTGCACTGTAGGAACGCTGATTCTGAATATAACTTTTCAGATTGTAAATAATATCACCACACATATTGACCGTCTCAACGATCATACGCAGAATGTCCTTGCGGTAAACCACGAAAATCGCCACCAGGGTACCAAGATGCAGCATAACATCAAAAAATAATCCCCCGTCTGTCTGGATATGAAATATATTCTGGATGATCGCCAGATGTCCGGAACTGCTGACCGGCAAGAACTCCGTAATGCCCTGTACAATTCCCAATATGATCGCCTGTATAATTGACATAATAACCTCCCATACCGCATTTGAAACGGCTTAATCGAACTTTTTAAATTATAGCATACTTTCTATAAACTTACAAATACTTATTTTCAAATTCCACAATACGACAAATCCTGTCCTCAAAACCGAAAAAACTTCTTATTTTTTATAGACATTTGTCAGAAGAAGAGATACACTGTTACCAACATAGCATAAGTCAGCGGACAGATGGGATAACTTGTATCTTTCTCTGTTTATCCGTCTGCTTATAGTATACGTGGAAGGAGGTTTTATTTATGGATACTTTACATATTGCTGTTTGTGATAATCATGTTTCTTCCCTGACTTTTATCACCAGTGAGATCACCAAGCAGATTATGAACATGAATGTCCAGGCAGATGTTGCTTCCTTTTCTTCCGGCGAAGATGTCATGTGCCGTGTATCGGAAGGAATGTTTTTTGACCTGTACATTTTAAATATTGAAATGCCAAAGCTCGATGGCATCACACTTGCTCTGCAGATCCGCAGGCATCAGAAGAATCCGGTCATCATCTTTGTATCTGCAAGAGAAGAATATGTTTTTGATTCTTTCAAAGCACATCCTTACAGTTTCGTCCGCAAAGATCATTTTCATGAAGATTTGAGTTCCACACTGAAAGCATTCATGCTGGAATACCATAAACGGGAAGACTCGTTTCTTTATATTCTCCGCACACCGGATGCCCTGCACAAGTTAAATCTCAGACAGATCCTCTACATCCGGGATATCCGAGATGGTTTTATTGAGCTTTTGAAAAACGACGGCACTGCCAAGCGGATCCGCTATAACATAAACGACCTGGAAAAAGAGCTGGAGCCTTGTGATTTTGTCCGCATCCATCCTCTGGAGCTGGTCAACTGCGACTATGTTTTCCGGATCAAAAACGGAAAAATTATGCTTGATAACGGAACAGAACTTGCGATTGCCGATCCTTACCGGGAAAATATCCTGGAAAAATTCGGTGAAATATAGCCGCTCTTTTTCTCAGCAGCAGAACATAAAATAGCCAAGAAGCAGCAGCCCGAAGATAAAGAGAACCGACACAAAGACATTCGGCATAAAAAATGCGATCGTCATACCAAATGCGATCCAGAACACGGTATAGCCTATGATCCTTTTCATTGGATTTCTCCGAATCTCTTTATTACCAGAATATGCATCTGCAAAGGCATCGTAGCACAAAAGGTCATGGATTTTACGGAACTGTCCGATCCCCATGACCTTTTGTTATCTTTTTCTTTATTCTTTTTCTTCTTTTGCCTCTGAAATGATCTCGTCGTCATCTTTTGATGAGAAAAATTTTCCATCGGTAAATTTATTAACAAAATCCGGAACCATATCCAGGATCTTGGTCAGACCGTCCTGATTTTTGACATTGACCAGTTTGGTCGTCCCGTTCTGGATCACAAGCACGGCACTCGGACTCATCTTTCCGCCCATGCCACCGCCGCCGTTCTGTTTCTTGTCTTCATTTTTTGCTGTCGCAGCAACACCAAACGTGACATCTACAAGTGGCAGGATGATCGTGTCCCCCACTGTGATCGCATCTCCCACAACGGTTTTGGTCGTGATAAAACTGTCCATGCCTTTGAAAAGAGAATTTACTGTACTCTGAAAGTTGTTGTTTTCTGATGCCATATTAAGCCCTCCTTAATCGTCTGAATCGTTTCCAGTATATTTTTAATTTTTTATCAAAAAATATCTTCGCTCCTGTCAGTGCAAGATGGCAGATGCGGATATGTCCCAAAGCCAAAACTTCTCCTTCGCAGACCTGATCTTCAAAATCAGGCTCAAGATCCAGTTCCTCGCACTTCGCCGGAAGGATCAGATAGAGAATCCCGGTAAACTCTCCGGTGAGTGCCGGATCTCCGAAACCATAATGTACATAGCCTTTGATCTTATGCGGGCGGATATGTCTCAGAAGATAAAAGAGATGATTCTTCAAGATCTGATAAACTTCCCGTGAAAGATCTGAACGCAGAAAATCAAGATATCGCTTCAGTGTCTCTTTTGATTTTGTAATAGAACGGATCGTTTTTTTCGCCTGCTCTTTTGCGGTGAGGATACGATTTCTGATCTTTTCGATCTGCATGCGTACCTTTTCGATTATATTGAAAAAACGATGTCGCTTTTCCGGTTCAGCCGCATCTTCTGCCTGCAATTCTGACATTTCACCATCCTGTGTTTCTGATTTCGAAGCCTTGTTTTCCTGTGTTTCGGTTTTCGGAGACGGTTCTGGGTCCGGTTTCGTTTTCTCTTCTAACACAGGCAGTGGCTTTTTCTCTTCCGAAACATCCTCTGTTTTTTCTGTCTCGCAGTTCTTTGTTTCATTGTTTTCTGCCTCTTCCGAAGAATCCTCCGTCTGCCCAGTATTTTTTTTAGCGAAATCGATCTTTTTTCCGAAAATCTGCGATACAAAGGATATCTGCCCATTCCGGTAGCCTGCTTTTACCTTCAGGATGCCAAACAGCCAGCTCACCCTGACGTTTGCAGTACTTTTTTTCAGTTCCCCGTGTTTTTCTGCACATATGCGATACCGCAGAGGCAAAAACAAAACGGTCAGAAGGATCAGCAGGACCAGTCCCAGAAGAACGGCCAGAAGAATCCCCACTATTTTCAGTATAGCCAGTATGATATGTATCATATACAAACACCCGTTAATTTCTTTCCTGATTATGATTCTGCAACGCCTGCCAGAATCACCTGCCAGACCTCACATAAGCCTGCCCTGTCTTTCACTGCATCTGCTTTTCAGATAACGGAGGATATCTCCGTTTCCGGTTTCTCTGTACGTCTCTTCCGCCATCTGGACCACCAGATCCACGGCTTCCTCATAGCCTTTGGCAATGCCGTAGATCATCGGCAGCTTTTTTCTCACTGCTCTTTGTTTCAGCCACGCAGAAGAAAGGATATCAAACTGATCCTCGCCGTTTGCTGCCTCGGTGATCACCCACACATCGATCATTCCCGCACCGATCTTCAGTTTCCGGATGATCTTGTTTTTCTTTTTTGATGCACCTTCCCCCACATAGAGATATGGATACCACTTCATATTTTTTCCTTTCTCCTGCCATCGAATTCTTGTTCTATTTTACCAGACACAGAAACATAATGCAACGACTAACGAACTTCTCTTATCATGCAGTACTGTTTCAGGGAGAAATTTTTTTCAAGCACACCATATACCTTAAATCCAAATTTCTGATAAAACTCCACATTATTCTGATTGTGTGTCTCCAGCGAGATCATCATCCGGTGCTGATCTGCGTAGCGTATGGTTTCCTCCAGAAGTCCTGCCGCAATCCCATGATGCTGCATCTGCGGATTAACTGCCAGATAGATCACGTGGAGCCTGCGATTCTGATGAAGCTGGTCTGTCCAGTTCGAATTCAGATAGTCTACGCCCTTGATAAAATTGTAAAACGTATGCAGAGACGGATCTTCTTTTATCAGAAACCCATCCGTATGTAATACTGCTTTTGCTTCTGTATAAAGAAAACGGAAAATATTGCAGGATTTTGTTTCATCAGATACCACAAGAACGCTGTTCAGCTCTTCGCTGTCTGAAAAAATCTCACATGTCTCATAAAATTCATCCATATCACAGTGAAACAATTCCGGCATCAGTTTCTTTCGGATTTCCGCATTTGGTATCAGTGTCTCATAAAGTGGATCATGTGCAAAGCACAGATTCAGAAGTTTTTCCAGTTTTGGCAGATCCTCTCTCTGCACGCGGTATAAATTTTCGCTGTCCATAAATTTCTGATTTTGTCCCTTTCTGTATGCTCAATTCAGATACGTTTCTTTCAGAACTTCTGTTATCTTGTCAGTATATTTTTCCAGTAATGTATACTGTTTTTCACATACTTTTTTCAGTCGGAGAATCTCACTTTCAAAATCAGATCCCGCAGTTTTTTCTTTTTCCAGCAGGCTTCTCACCAGAGTATAAAGCTTTTCATGCTCCATGATCCTTCCATAGCCCCATTTCAGCCGTTCCCTTGGCTGATGGAAAACATAGTCCGTGAAATGATTGTATACATCTTCATCAAACATAAACGCATAAGCATTGTTGTCAACCTGATAGAGCCGTCCAAGTGCCTTTGATACTTCTGCTTTTTCAAGATCTTCTATCGCATCTTCTAAAAGCCTGATATTTTTCAGAAGGATCTCATGTGGATAAAGTACGTTTCCGTACCAGTCGATGCGTACAAACGTATCCTGTTCTTTTTTGAAGTTTGCAAGCTGTTTCTGTTCCAGAGGACGCAGGCTTTCAAACAGCTCTTCTGCTTCTTCAAAGCGTTCCTCCTTAAGAAGGCGGCGGTAAGCACGGTTCTGTTCCTGTACCTTCTGATAATCCTGCTCTGCTTTTTTTTCTGCTTCTTTCAGATATTGCTTCATAACATCCAGTTTCTTTGAAAGTACACCTTTTGCAGCTTCCGCTCCGGGAAACTTCCCTGCCCGGCTCATAACCGGGGCAAAACACAACGGAACGACCGCCGTCTGATCCAGTTCACAGATCAGCAGCAGAAACAGTTCGTGATGCAGGCGGTATACCTGCTCATCGTAATAATCATCGTTATCAAACTGTGAATGGTAGTGCGTCTCCATAAAACTTCCACCGGTAAAATCATTGACCATGGACGGAATGCCGGCGATCGCCATGGAAAAGTCATCAGACCAGGTCTCGATCGGTGCCGTAATCTTCGTCTCCTCCGGATAGGCCTGTGTCAGAAGCGGCAGATTAGAAAGAAATTCTTCCAGATAACGCACATATTCATAACAGCTGCGGATCCTAGCCCTTGTTCCATGTGCCAGTGCAGGAAGTTCAAAATTAAGATCTGCGATCACTTTGCCGACCCACTCCGGATGTGCTGTAAAAATTTGCTCGTAAGCACCCGCTGACCAGTCAAAATCAGAATCGATCACGCCCCATTCCTCTGCCGCCATTGCACAGAATACGATTGTATTGTTTGGCTGATAACCACTCTCCAGCAAAGACTTTGCGATGCCGAACATCAGGGCAACCGCAGTATTGTCATCCTGAAAGCCGCTGAAATAAGAATCATAATGTGCGGAGAGCAGGATCATACGCTCCGGATGCTTTCCAGGAATCCTTCCGCAGATATTGTAAGTGGTGCACGACGGCATCACCTGGCTGTCCGCGTCAAAAAAGACCTGGATCTCTTCTTTTTCTTTCAACAGCTCTTTAAGCACTTCTGCATCTTTTCTGGAGATTGAAAAAGCTGCCGCATCGGAAGGTCCTGCAATATCCTGTGCATTTAAGGCTTCGTTGTCAATCTCACCATATCCGCCGTCCTGGACAGCAATCAGGGCTTTTGCCCCTTTTAAATGTGCCTGATAAACCGGGTAATTGATCCACCATTCATCTCTCTGGTTGATATCGACAAGTACCAGTTTCCCCTGCACTTCCCGGCCCTCATAATCCTTTTCCGTTCCTTTTCCCACATAAGTCAGGGAAAAAGGTTCAAAGCCATCAGTCTTAAAGTCTGTCTGATATGCTCCAAGCTGAAATTCTCGGCGTTTGCCTTTTGTCTCCACCGCAAGGACTGCCTTTTTAAATTCCCAGCCATCCACGGTGACGGCATCTTTTGTAACCTGTGAAAGCCCGATGCTTTCCATTTCTTTTTTCAGCATCTCACCGGTCTTAAATTCTGCCTGCGAACCTGCCGGGCGGTATCCCAGTACCTCGTTGGAGCGAAACTGCTCCATGCGTCTTGCCAGTTTGTAAGAATATTCAATATCCAGATGTTCTAATAAATGTTCTCTTGTATGCATATCCAGACCTCCTATTTGATCTACCCACACGCATTTTTATCTTAGTCGGAGAAGACTCCCATTTCTATAAAAATATCTGCAAAGTCCATGATATGAAAATGGAGTCTGCGGCGAACCGAGACTCCAGCTTTCACTCCTTCTGGTGCAGTAATTTGTCAAAAATATTTTTTGTTACCCCAGAGATTCCGCCTCTTTAATTCCAGATATTCATTATACGCTTTTTCCAAAATCGCTTTTTCATTTGAAAACTTCAGCAGATGATATGCCTCATGGTACTTATAATATCCGGAATCCACGAAATATTCTTCTCTCTGTGGCTTGCTGTAATAACTGTCCGCCATCATCAGATACCAGTGTACATCCTTGGAAACGATGTCCTCCGGGACATTAAATGTATACTGACTTTTTCCGACATACTTGATAATGGAAGCATCGACACCCGTTTCCTCCAACACTTCCCTGGCAGCGGTATCTTTATACTCTTCGCCAGCTTCTACAGTTCCTTTCGGCAAGACCCAGCCCTCATACTTGTTCTTATAGCTTTTGTATAACAGCAGGATCTTCCCGCGAAAGATTACCACACCGCCACAGCTCGTTGCCTCAATCATTGCAATTCCTCCTGTATGCGTTGTGTCTAAAACTGTTTTTAGTATACCCCTTTTTTCAGCTGAACGCAAGCTATAAAAATATTCTCTTTTGCATTACTGCTGATACTGCAGTTCGTACCACCATTTGTCAAATACCATCTTGGCTGCCGGGACTGCGGAAGAACTTCCGGAACCGCCGTCTTCGATGATCACACTGATCGCCAGTTTTGGATTTTCCGCATCCAGATAACCTACAAACCAGGAGTGAGTTCCTTCTGCTCCTCCTTCGCTGCCGTATTCTGCAGATCCGGTCTTCCCTGCCGCCGTATATTCTTCCCCGGAAATCTTTCTTGCCGTTCCGTCGGTGACTACTTCCTTCATAAATCCGGACAGGATATCGACTTCTTCTTCTGACATCAGTTCTTTGTATTTGACCGGTGCATACTGCTTTACAATGTCTCCGTCATACGTTTCGATGTGATCGATGTAGTATGGATTCATCATAGTGCCGCCGTTTGCCACGGTTGCAGCCACGAGTGCCATCTCAAACGGTGACACGACCGTCTCTCCCTGTCCAATCGCAGTCATCATCTCTTCTCCGTAGGAGGCATTGGATGACAGACGGAAAAGGCTCTGGCTGGACGGAAGATCGATCGGCAGATCTTTGTTAAAGAGGAACGACTCGCAGAGTTTCCGGTACGAATCATTGTTCACTTCCATACCGATCTGTGCAAAGGCACCGTTGCAGGAGTGGACAAATGCCTGCTCCAGATTTTCATATCCATGGACTTCTCCTTCGTAGCAGGTGATCCGCACATCTTCTTTGGAAATGCTTCCGTTACAGGTATAGTTGAAATTCTGGTAATCATCCGGATGTTCCCGGATATATTCCAGCGTTGTGAGGATCTTAAAGGTAGATCCCGGCGGATACTGCCCCTGCAGTGCACGGTTAAAAAGGGAACTGTTGCTGTCGTCATTGATCAGTGCATCCCAGTCCTGCTCGATCGTATTCGGATTAAAATCCGGTTTGGAAACCATCGCCAGTACCTTTCCGGTGGACGGCTCCAGCACCACGATCGCACCTTTGTTGTCACCAAGTGCATCATAACATACCTGCTGCAGCTGTGTGTTCAGTGTCAGCACAAGGCTGTCCCCCTGTACTTTGGTATCCAGCTTTTCTTCCCGGATCTGATCCAGGATGGAGGCATGACTGCTCAGCAGATCATAATTATGGACCGACTCGATACCGGACTTACCATTTGTTGCATAACCGACAATATGTGCAAACAGATTGCTGTACGGATAGCTTCTGCTCTCTGTCCCGTCTTCTGCAATGTCTGTCTGTGCTAGGACGTTGCCGTCCGCAGAATAAATATTGCCTCGGATGATCTGTTCCTGGTAAGCAGACTGTTTTGTATTGTACTGGTTATTATTAATATCATCCCGCAGCACCACATTAAAATAGATCAGATAACCTGCCATTGAGAGAAACAACGCCACCATCAGATAACTGACACGAACCAGCACCTTGTTCTTGATACGGCGGATGCGTTCTTCTTCCTCGTTATCATAGTCATCATAATCCTGATCCAGATAATCCTCATCCGGATCAGCCTGTGCATCTCTTCCTTTTCGCCTAGTACTATCGATAGTTTTGCGGCTCTTCATAATATTCTTCATCTTCAAATGAATCATCCTCGTCTTTTCTTAGTATATAGAGTCCCTGGATCACAGAGAACATGATCAGTGTACTGAGCATGGAACTTCCTCCGGAGCTGACAAACGGAAGCGTGACACCGGTCATCGGGATCATCTTCATGGAACCGCCGATCGTTAAAAATACCTGGATCGCATACGTGCAGGCAAGTCCAAGTGCCACATAACGGTAAAAATTCTTCGTCATTTTCATTGCGATATTAACAAACATGATAAAGCAGCTCATACAGATCAGAATCGTGCAAATGCAGAAAATACTTCCCATCTCTTCGGCGATCGCCGCAAACATAAAGTCCTGATCCACATAAGGGATCTCGGTCGGTGATCCCTGATACAGACCGGTACCGAACCAACCGCCGGCCGCGATCGCAAACAGTGCCTGTGCCACCTGATAGCCGCTTCCTTCGTAAACACTGAATGGATCTTTCCAGATCTCCACGCGGACACGGACATGGGCAAACAGGAAATACGCTGCCACGGCTGCCACCACAAACGCTCCGAATCCAAGAGCCAGCCATTTCCAGTCACGCGTTGCCACATAAAGCATGATCAGATAGGTCATAAAATAGATCAGTGCACTTCCAAGGTCTGTGGAGATCACAAGGATCAGCACATGGACAGCCGCCAGAATGGTAGTTTTGACAATCTGCGAAAATTCGGTCGATTTTGATAACATTCCGGCAATGCAGAATACATAAATAATCTTGACAAACTCCGATGGCTGCAGGGTAATGCCGGCAATCGTCAGTGACAGCTTTGCACCATTTGTCACCGTTGCCATGACCGCAACCGCTACCAGAAGTCCGATGCCAAGGATAGCATAGACCACAGCAAATTTCGTGATAAATTTCAGCTTGCTGATCAGCCACGGCACGATCAGAGCGATCACCGTTCCGATCACACAGATCTGAAACTGTTTGACCGACTGATCATAAGACAGTCTTGCAACCATAATAAAACCGATCGTGATCAGCATACACATATTATTGATCGCAAGTTTGGAAGCTTTCGGATACAGATGCCTGAAAAAGATCAGTGTCGCTGCCAGATACAATGCCTGTTCCCCGTAAAAAAACAGGATCTGGGACTGGTTCATCTGAAGGTACAGTACCATAAAAGCCACAAAATGGAGACAGAACATCACCACATTCTGTCTGATAAAGAGGAATTCTCTCGCTTCCTCGCTCCGCTTAGCAAAGATCAGAATACTTTGCAGCGTATAGATCACCATCAAAGTGATCAGAACATATTTTGAAAATTCTATGATCAGTTTATCCACCGTTTCACCTACTCCACTCCTCGTTTGTAGTGTCCTCTTGTAAATTCATATCCCGGCTCTCCCAGTTCTTCTCCCCAAAGATATTCTTTTACAAATCGCTTTGCGACTGCCGCCGCTTCTTTGTTGCTTTCTGTCGTAAACGCCAGCCGTACAGATGCCGGGCTGCATTTTCGCACCTCTTCGCTCCATCCGTGCAGCGAAACCGGAACAGAATTGTAAATCACATTATAACAGTAACTGCAGCAGTTTTTCACTGGAAATTCTTTTCCCTTGCGATCACGTACCTTAAAAAGCTCCGGCGTTTTCTGACAGTGTCCTGCACTTTTTTTCAGACACTGTGTGCTTGTCATGACCGGAATCCTTCCGTATACCAGCATTTCATCGCCATCGCAGTCACGCTCTTTCAATTCTTTGAACGTAAGCTCTGCAGGGCAGACAAAAAAACTGCAGCCCAGATTTCTTAAAAACGCTTTCGCTTCTTTATTATAAGCATAAACATTGTAATCTGCTGCCCAGGTTCCGTCATATCCGATCTGCTCCAGATATGCGATCTGCTCCGGATTTTTGACCATCATTCCGTCAAAACAGGTCATATACTGCTTCATCTGCTGATCCCACAGTTCCTGATCTTTTGTCCGGAACAGAGACGGAAAAATGTACCAGAGCTCCTTTTTCTGCCCCTGGCATCTCTGTGCCATCGACGGAATCTGTTCACACATCCGAAAATCCAGAAAGCATTTGCTGTCAAGATAAATCCTTTTGACGCCTTCTATTTGCAGCATTTCTTCAAACAGGTCTGCCCGTTCGATCGATACAGAAAGCTTTGCTTTCTTTTCTTGCTTCCCGTCATTGGCAGATTTTTCTGCTTCCACTTTTTCCATCTCCGGGCTGTTTTCTCCTGTTTTCCCGGATTTATCAGATTTTCTCTGATAAGCCTGCAGCTGTTTTTCCTGTAATGCTTCCAGAGCCCCCCGTCGAAGTTCATTGAAACTCTGCATCGGAAGAAAACAGCCCTCATCCATCACAACCTGAAGATGTTCAAACAGATACGGCGAATTTCCGGTACGCATCATCTGTTTTCTTACACGTTCCTCCGCAATCGGCTGTTTCTGTGCCGCCTGTACAATCGCTCCGCTCTGGGAGACAGTGATCCTGCCTTCCGGCCCGTCATATGTCACCGTCAGTATAGCAGGTTTCCCTTTAAAAATCATTAACTTGCCCTTAATTTTTTCATAGAGGATCTTCCCGATATACTGCTCTTTCAGTCCTTCCATCAGTTTTGCATTGTACGTGCGATTCCAGATGCCTCCCTTCTGCAGTCTGCCCGCATCGCGGACTTTCATGGAAAAGATCCTGCCTTTTTTCACATCTTCCGCTACCGTTGCGGACTCCAGAATATCACCTTTTTGCAGATTTTCCAGTGCTTTAAAAGTAAGCTGTCCGCCTTTTCTCTGTTCCAGAAGCATGGCACCTTCTGTCCCGTAGTGATTCTGCCGCTTCATGGACATCATCGACACACCATGGTATCTCTGATAATATCCTGTGGAAAAACCGCCCCGGTTATACAGATCCATCAAATCCTGGATATCTTTTTTCTCCACATGATATCCTTCTTTTCCGTTTTTACGGTAAAGATCCACATATTTGCGGTACATGGCTGCCACACCTGCTGCATACTCCGTTCGCTTCATCCTGCCTTCGATCTTCAGAGAATCCACACCCGCTTCCAGAACCTCCGGCAAAATCTGCAAAGTACAGATGTCTTTCGGACTTAGCCAGAACTGCTCTTTTCCTTCATATACATAAGGAAGTCTGCACGGCTGTGCACAGCGTCCACGGTTCCCGCTGCGTCCTCCGATCATACTGCTCATCAGACACTGACCGGAATAACAGTAACAAAGTGCCCCGTGCACAAAACATTCGATTTCCAGAGAAGTATTCTGCCGGATCGCTGCGATCTCCTCCAGGCTGATCTCTCTTGCCGGAACAACTCTGGATGCTCCCAGTTTTTCCAATAAAGCTGCACTTTGCACGGAATGGACCGACATCTGTGTGCTGGCATGAAGATCCAGATTGGGAAATTCTCTTTTCAAAAAAGCAAATGCCCCGAAATCCTGCACGATCACGGCATCCAGACCCTGCTCATAAAACGGCACTAGCCAGTCTGCCAGTTGATAAATCTCCGACTGTTTCATTAGCGTATTGGTTGTCAGATATAATTTTTTATTGTGCAGATGACAGTAATCGATGCATTCTGACAACTCCTCATCAGACAGATTGTTTGCATACGCCCTCGCACCAAACATTCTGCCTCCTGTATAGACTGCATCTGCACCTGCATACAATGCAGCTTTTAATCCTTCGATCGAACCTGCCGGTGCCAGAACTTCTGTTTCCACAAAATCCCTCCTGTACTTGTCATGGCAAAAGCCACCTGTTTTCATGTAAACTTAAAAAGGTTGGCAGACGCAATGCCGAACTGCCTTTTCTCCGGCTCTTTGTGTCGTTCCAACCTCTGTCTGTATTACTTGCCCAACTCTGTCTCCAGTTTTACAATCTGCTTCTGGTACTCTGTTGCCTGTTCTTTTAAAGCTTCCAGCTCTTTTGCTGCATCTTCCAGCTTGATCTGAGTGGAGATCAGTTCATGTTTCAAATCGTACAGTTCCTGATCTTTTTGTGCCAGCTCTTCTTCGACCATCTCCACCTGATTCTTGGCTTTAAAATAATCATCTGCAACATTCAACTCCAGCAGGATGCTTTTCAACTCCTGGGACAGTCTTGCGTAACCATCCAGTTTTTTTAATTCTGCCAGTTTGTTATTGATATATGTGGCAACCCGCTGCAGATACTCTTCACTCTCATATCCACTCAGGGTATAAATCTTCCCATCAATGAGTACTTCCGTTTTGTTTTTGGATGACATCCTGTGTACTTCCTCTCTTTCGGTAATTACTTGACGCATGATCTTTCCCTATTATAACCTCATATCGCAATTATTTACAAGAGAATATTACAAATCTTTTTCATTTCGTTTCTTCTTTTTCAATTCCAAGGTGCTGATACGTAAGATCTGTGACCACTCTTCCCCTCGGTGTACGCATGATAAACCCGTTTTTGATCAGAAACGGCTCATAAACTTCTTCGATCGTTCCGGCATCCTCACCGATTGCCGCTGCCAGGGTATCCAGCCCGACCGGACGGCCCATAAATTTCTCTGTCATCGTATAGAGGATCCGGCGGTCCGTCTGATCAAGTCCACAGGAATCCACCTCCAGAAGATCCAGGGCGAAGGATGCCACTTCTCCTGTGATCTTTCCATCGTAACGCACCTGTGCAAAATCGCGGACACGTTTCAAAAGACGGTTTGCAAGCCTTGGCGTTCCCCTGGAACGTTTGGCAAGCTCGGCGGCTCCCTGCGGATCGATCTCCACATTCAGTACATCCGCCGACCGCATGATGATCGTCTGCAGCTCTTTTTCTGTATAAAATTCCAGGTGATGTACCACTCCGAAACGATCCCGCAAAGGTGCCGTCAGAAGACCTGCCCTTGTCGTTGCCCCGACCAGTGTAAATTTCGGCAGATCCAGGCGGATCGATCTGGCGGAAGCTCCTTTTCCGATCACAATGTCGATCGCATAGTCTTCCATTGCCGGATAGAGTACCTCCTCCACCTGACGGTTCAGACGGTGGATCTC
>NZ_JBKVNQ010000035.1:0-26688 GCF_046967715.1 Hominisplanchenecus sp. | reverse complement strand
CAGTTATTTGGTTATGAGCAAGTAGCAAAGCGGATTGCGAATATCCGCTTGACATGGATCAGATCTGAGGTGATCCTTAACTTTGCAGACGGAGAACAGCAAATTTGCATCAGTGGCGGGATGCAATCTCTATCTGACAGTAGTCTTTGGCAGATTACAGAGGTGCACAGAAGAATGTTGCATATATTTTTAAAATTTGCATAAGAAACAAAATAGACACAACTGGCAAAATATAGAAACAAAAGAAAAATAATAAATAAAAAATCAAAAAAATACAGTTTTAAAAGTGAATTCGCAAATAATCTGACAATTCAAAGAAAAATACGTCTTTACAAATGAAAAAAATGGGTGTATAGTCAATGACAAGATTTGAGAAAAAGTTGCATTAGCGAACACAGAAGTTAGCAGGATGCAGCAGGACATGGCAATCTGGTCAGTCCGCTTATCTGAACAGAATATTACAACTTAAGAAAGGAAAGACGTATGAGTACAGCAAAATTGAACGAAGCCGTTCAGACTCCTGGGCTGTATCAGCCGGAATTTGAACACGATAACTGCGGTATAGGAGCAGTCGTAAACATTAAGGGTGTCAAATCCCACGGAACCGTCGAAAATGCATTAAAGATAGTAGAAAATCTAGAACATAGAGCTGGCAAAGATGCCGAAGGAAAAACAGGTGATGGTGTAGGAATCATGCTTCAGATTTCACACAAGTTCTTCTCCAAAACCTGTGAGTCCCTCGGCATCTTTTTAGGTTCTGAGAGGGAATACGGAATCGGTATGTTCTTCTTCCCTCAGGATGAACTGAAAAAGAACCAGGCAAAGAAAATGTTTGAGATCATTGTGGAAAAAGAAGGTCTTAAATTTTTGGGATGGAGGGAAGTTCCGGTTGTTCCGGAAGTTCTCGGACACAAAGCACTGGAATGTATGCCGTGTATCATGCAGGGATTTGTAGCAAAACCAAAACACCTGGCAAAAGGTATTGATTTTGACCGCAGACTTTATGTGGTAAGACGTGTGTTTGAACAGAGCAATGACAATTCCTATGTGGTTTCTCTTTCAAGCAGAACGATCGTATACAAAGGTATGTTCCTCGTAGGACAGCTCCGTACCTTCTTCCGTGATCTGCAGGATGCAGATTATGAATCTGCGATCGCGATCGTACACTCTCGTTTCAGTACCAACACAAATCCGAGCTGGGAGAGAGCACATCCGAACCGCTTTATCGTACACAACGGTGAGATCAACACGATCCGTGGAAATGCCGACAAGATGCTTGCACGCGAAGAGACGATGTTCTCCGAGCATTTCAAAGGAGAGCTGCACAAAGTTCTGCCGGTTGTCAATACTTCCGGTTCTGACTCGGCAATGCTTGACAACACACTGGAATTTATGGTGATGAGTGGTATGGATCTGCCGCTGGCCGTGATGATCACGATCCCGGAACCATGGGCAAACAACAAGACCATGAGCCAGAGCAAAAAAGATTTTTATCAGTATCATGCAACGATGATGGAGCCGTGGGACGGACCGGCATCGATCCTGTTCAGCGACGGAGATGTGGTAGGAGCCGTGCTTGACCGTAACGGTCTGCGTCCTTCCAGATACTATATCACCGATGACGGTTATCTGATCCTCTCTTCTGAGGTCGGTGTGCTGGATATCGATCCGACCAGGATCGTGCTCAAAGAAAGACTACATCCGGGCAAAATGCTTCTGGTGGATACGGTAAAAGGAAGAGTGATCGATGACGATGAACTGAAAGAAAGTTATGCAAAAAAGCAGCCGTATGGTGAGTGGCTGGATCGTTACCTGGTAAATCTTTCTGATCTGAAGATTCCGAATAAACGCGTGGAAGAGTACAGCGATGAGGAGCGTGCAAAACTCCAGAAAGCCTTTGGCTATACTTACGAAGAGTACCGTACTTCTATTTTAAATATGGCAAAGAACGGTGCAGAAGGCATCGCTTCCATGGGTATTGACACACCGCTGGCTGTTTTATCGGAATGTCATGTGCCGCTGTTTAATTATTTCAAACAGCTGTTTGCACAGGTGACGAACCCGCCGATCGATGCAATCCGTGAAGAAGTGGTAACATCCACGACCATTTACATCGGTGAGGACGGAAATCTGCTTCAGGAAGAGGCAAAGAACTGTCAGGTACTGAAGATCAACAATCCGATCCTGACAAATACCGACATGCTGAAGATTAAAAATCTGGATGTCGAAGGCTTTAAAGTAGCGGAAATTCCGATCACGTATTATAAGAACACAAGCCTGGAAAAAGCCATTGACTATCTGTTTGTCGAAGTAGACAGAGCACACAGAGACGGAGCAAACATCCTGATCCTGACAGACAGAGGCGTTGATGAAAACCGTGTGCCGATCCCTTCACTGCTGGCAGTATCCGCTGTGCATCAGCACCTTGTAAAGACGAAAAAGAGAACTTCACTTGCAATCGTTCTGGAATCCGGCGAACCAAGAGAAGTACATCATTTTGCTACACTGCTTGGTTATGGTGCAAGTGCGATCAACCCATATCTGGCACTGGATACGATCCATCAGCTGATCGACAGCAAGATGCTGGATAAGGATTATTATGCAGCTGTGGAAGATTACAATCAGGCTGTCCTTAGCGGAATCGTAAAGATTGCTTCCAAAATGGGTATTTCCACAATCCAGTCTTATCAGGGATCTCAGATTTTTGAGGCAATCGGCATTGATAAAGAAGTGATCGATAAATATTTCACAAATACGGTCAGCCGTGTCGGTGGTATCACAATGAAAGATATTGCAGAAGAAACGGACAAACTGCATTCCGGAGCATTTGATCCGCTGGGACTGGATGTAGATGAAACACTGTACAGCATCGGACGGCACAAAATGAGAAGTGCCGGAGAACATCACCGTTACAATCCGCAGACCATTCATCTGCTGCAGCAGTCGACCTGGAGAGGCGATTACAACCTGTTCAAACAGTACACGAATCTGGTAGACAAAGAAGAGACCGGTTATCTGCGAAGCCTGATGGATTTTGATTATCCGGAAAAAGGTGTGCCGATCGAGAAAGTAGAGAGTGTCGAATCCATTGTAAAACGATTTAAGACCGGAGCGATGTCCTACGGTTCCATTTCTCAGGAAGCACATGAAACACTGGCGATCGCCATGAACCGTCTGCATGGTAAGTCAAACAGCGGTGAAGGAGGCGAAGATCTGGAGCGTATGATCGTTACCGATCCGAACAGGAACCGTTGTTCTGCAATCAAACAGGTAGCATCCGGACGTTTTGGAGTTACCTCCAAATATCTGGTCAGTGCACAGGAGATCCAGATCAAAATGGCACAGGGAGCAAAACCGGGTGAAGGCGGTCATCTGCCGGGCGGAAAAGTTTATCCGTGGATCGCAAAGACCAGACATTCCACACCAGGTGTGAGCCTGATCTCACCGCCGCCTCATCACGATATTTATTCAATCGAGGATCTGGCAGAGCTGATCTACGATCTGAAGAATGCAAACAAAGACGCGAGAATTTCCGTAAAACTGGTATCGGAAGCAGGTGTCGGAACGGTTGCAGCCGGTGTTGCAAAAGCAGGAGCACAGGTCGTGCTGATCTCCGGTTATGACGGAGGTACCGGAGCTGCACCAAGAAGTTCCATCCACAATGCCGGACTTCCGTGGGAGCTCGGACTTGCAGAAACCCATCAGACGCTGATCATGAACGGACTTCGAAACAAAGTCCGCATTGAGACAGACGGAAAACTGATGAGCGGACGTGACGTAGCGATCGCCGCACTGCTTGGAGCAGAAGAATTCGGTTTCGCAACTGCACCGCTGATTACAATGGGATGTGTGATGATGCGTGTCTGCAACCTGGACACCTGTCCGGTCGGCGTGGCAACACAGAATCCGGAGCTGAGAAAACGTTTCCGCGGCAAACCGGAATACGTGGAAAACTTCATGCGGTTCATCGCACAGGAACTGCGTGAATACATGGCAAAACTTGGATTCTGCACCGTAGACGAGATGGTTGGACACAGCGAACTGCTGAAGAAGAAAGAACATGCTGCAAATGTAAATGCAGCGAAAGTGGATTTAAGCCGCATTCTGGATAACCCGTATGCAGGCAAAGAGATGAAAGTGACATTCGATCCTTCAGGTATATGATTTCAAACTGGAAGAGACGGTGGATCAGACCATTTTAATGAAGAAACTGAAAGCTTCTCTGGAGAAAAAACAGAAACGGAGCATCGAAGTCGATGTCACCAACATCAACCGTGCTTTCGGCACACAGTTTGGTGCTGAGATCACAAAACGTTACGGTGATACACTGGATGCTGATACCTACATTGTAAAATGTAAAGGTGCAGGCGGACAGAGTTTTGGAGCTTTTATCCCGAAAGGACTGACACTGGAGCTGGTCGGCGACAGCAATGACTATTTCGGAAAAGGTTTATCCGGCGGAAAGCTGATCGTATATCCGCCAACCGGTGTAAAATTCAAAGAAGATGAAAACATCATTATCGGAAACGTGGCACTGTACGGTGCAACAAGCGGAGAAGCCTACATCAACGGTGTTGCCGGAGAACGTTTCTGCGTGCGAAATTCCGGTGCAAAAGCTGTAGTAGAAGGCGTCGGAGATCACGGATGTGAATATATGACGGGCGGTCGTGTTGTTGTCATCGGAAAAGTCGGCAAGAACTTTGCAGCCGGTATGAGCGGCGGTGTTGCCTATGTTCTGGATGAAAACAACGATCTGTATACAAAAGTCAACAAGCAGATGGTTTCCGTTGAAAAACTCGGCAATAAATACGATGTGCAGGAATTAAAAGATATGATCGCAGAGCATACGGCATACACCAATTCTGCAAAAGGAAAAGAAATCCTGAATCATTTTGAAGAATACTTGCCGAAATTCAAGAAGATCATCCCGCATGATTATAACCGTATGATGATGGCAATCGTGCAGATGGAAGAAAAAGGTCTGAGCAGTGAGCAGGCACAGATTGAAGCATTTTATGCAAATAAAGCGAGATAGGAGGGAAAAGAAATGGGAAAACCAACCGGATTTTTAGAGTACGAAAGAAGAGTGAGTGAAGAGATCGCACCGCTTGAACGTATTAAAAATTTTAACGAATTTCATATCCCTCTGCCGCTGGAAAAACAGCAGCTTCAGGGAGCACGCTGTATGGCATGCGGAGTGCCGTTCTGCCAGTACGGAAAAATGATAAACGGCATGGCATCCGGCTGTCCGCTGAACAACCTCTGCCCGGAATGGAATGATCTTGTCTATACCGGAAACTGGGAACAGGCTTACAACCGTCTGATGAAAACACATTGTTTTCCGGAATTTACTTCCAGAGTGTGCCCGGCACTCTGTGAAGCAGCCTGCACCTGCAACTTAAACGGAGACCCGGTCTCCACAAAAGAGAACGAGCGTGCGATTATTGAGCGTGCCTACGAGACAGGACTTGTCAAGGCACAGCCGCCGAAAGTGCGTACCGGAAAAAAAGTAGCCGTGATCGGAAGCGGTCCGTCCGGACTTGCCGTTGCCATGCAGCTGAACCGCCGTGGTCATGAGGTGACCGTATTTGAGCGAAATGACCGCATCGGCGGCCTGCTCCGCTACGGAATCCCGAACATGAAACTGGAGAAATCCGTGATCGACCGCCGTGTCCGTCTGATGGAAGAAGAAGGCGTGATCTTTAAAACCAATGTCAATGTCGGTGTGGATGTCAAAGCAGCCAAACTTCTGAAAGATTTCGACCGTGTGGTACTCTGCTGCGGAGCATCAAACCCAAGAGATATCAAAGTGCCGGGACGAGAGGCAGAAGGCATTTATTTTGCCGTTGATTTCCTGAAAGGTGTGACAAAGAGCCTGCTGGATTCTGATCTGGCGGATCAGAAATTTGTTGCCTGCAAGAATAAGAAAGTGATGGTCATCGGAGGCGGTGATACCGGAAACGACTGTGTCGGAACAGCCATCCGCCTGGGTGCATCTTCTGTGGTACAGCTGGAGATGATGCCGAAAGCCCCGGACCAGAGAGCGGCAAACAATCCATGGCCGGAGTGGCCGAGAGTCTGCAAGACTGATTATGGTCAGCAGGAAGCGATTGCTGTATTCGGACACGATCCGCGTATCTATCAGACCACCGTAAAAGAATTCATTGCCGATGACAAAGGCAGACTGAAAAAAGCAGTGCTGGTCAAATTACAGAGCAAAAAAGATGAGAAAACAGGTCGCATGATGATGGTTCCGGTGGAAGGGAGCGAATGGACGGTTGAAGTGGATGTCGTACTGATCGCAGCCGGTTTTCTTGGCTCACAGAAATATGTGACCGATGCCTTTAAAGTAGATCTGACACCGCGTACGAACGTGGCAACGGAAGCAGAGAAATATCAGACTTCCGTAAAGAATGTCTTTACGGCAGGTGATATGCACCGGGGACAGTCTCTGGTTGTCTGGGCGATCCACGAAGGAAGGGAAGCGGCCAAGGCGGTAGATGAATCCCTGATGGGATATACCAACCTCGTTTAAAGAAAACGAACGCAACCGTTGTAACGGCGGACGATATCATCGATGATCTGACGGCCAAGCCCATGTTGCTTTTTATCCGCCTTGGTCGTGCGGATGGTAGTGCCTTGTCTTGCATGGAAGGATCCATTTTGTTTCGAATGGTCAGGGAGAGATAATCCTTGACCATTTTCATTTCAATCACAATTTTCGGATCTTCGATTTTTCTGGATGCATCGATCGCATTGTCCAGAAGATTCGCAACAAGAGAACAGAGATGATGATCGGGGATCGACAGATGTGGCGGCAGTACGATCTGAATATCCATCGGGATCTGATACTTATGAGCCGTGGCGCATTTAAGGTTGATCACCTGGTTGACGATCTCATTTCCTGTCTCAATCTGATTGTCAAGTGCATAAATTTCTTTGGAAAGACTGTAAAAATATTCTTTCAGGGCATCGTATTTGTTCTGGCTGAGCAGACGATTGGTTGATCAGCTGAAGCTGGATGCGGCTGCTGTATTCGCTTGTCATTTGCCATAGACAGTGCAAGCCTTCTTCAGTACGTAGCAGAAGAGATCACTTCCTTTTAAAAGCAGGTTTTGGAAATAAAACCTGAAAAAATTTCCTTCTTTACACAAAAAAATAAAAGGCTGAAAAAACGGATTTTTCAGGCGAAAAGGGCTTCATGCTACACAGGCATGGAGCCTTTTTCTGTGCTTGACAGACGTTTTTAAATATGTTACCAATATAAAACATAGAATAGTTTAGACTAACAAAAGAAAGCTGAAACGTACAAAAGTTACAAGTATACAAATAGATATACCGGAAAAGCTGTGCGGTGTGAGGCTGACATGGAGGAGAATAAAATGAGACGAAGATTTCTGGCGTTTGTGTGCTGTTTCGGTATGCTGGCATCTTTGCTGCCGTGCAGTGTAAAGGCAAATGGGAGAACAACGAACGTAAATCTGCTGGAAACACCGGAAGAAGTGGCAGAAGTGTTTTACAGGCAGAATGCATCTCTTAGAAAGAGTAAGGGGGTCACGGCACAGGATCAACAAAATGAGATTCGCAAACGTGTGATCGTAGAGAGTGCACAGACTCTGGAAAATACATACGGAGCAGTAAAGACGTATTACTATACGGTGGGTGGCTACCAGATCTTACTGTATGACAGTGCAGATCAGGCAGAGCTTGCAGTGACAAACCTGAAAAAAGATTACCCGGGAGTACACATTTTTCAGGATATCCCGGTCACACTGGAAGAGGCAGCAAGAGACGGCGATGCAGATGTGCAGGTAGAAATACAGGATGCAGCCGAAAAAGAAGACGAGAGCGAAACAGAGACGGAAATCCAGGCATTTGACGGCATCCATATGATGGGTATGGACAAGTTGAAAGAGGATGCAAAAGACTGGAGCGGCGATGCAACCGTCGCAGTCATCGACAGCGGAATCGATGAGGATCATCCGTGGTTTACAACAAGACTGGATCGCAAAAACAGTGTCAATCTGGCAGCAGACGGTTTAGGCAAAGATGCATACAATGATCCGAACCAGGGACACGGCACACACGTTGCCGGCATCGTAACCCAGGCAACACCGGTGCAGGTCAAGATCATGGCCGTGCGAGTATTTGACCTGACTGGTTCTGCTTCTTACACAACGATCACACTTGGCGTTGACTATGCGGTACAGCATAATGCCGATGTTATCAACATGAGTCTTGGATTTGAGATCCTGCCGGGATTTGAAAGCGATGACACCGATTTGATGGATGAAGCTTTTGCGAGAGCTCTGGAAGCCGGCACAACTGTCTGTGTGGCATCCGGAAACGAATATACCGATACCGCAAGAAGTTATCCGGCAAGCAGCCGCTGGACGATCGCAGTCGGATCTCTGGAGCCGGATAAAGACGGAAATTCTTACATTCGCTCTGATTTTTCCAACAACGGAACCCTGCTTGATTTTGCAGCACCGGGAAGAAACATTTTCAGTGCATGGATCGGCGAGGGCGAGACAACCGAGATCGCAAGCGGAACCTCCATGGCAACGCCGCATCTGGCAGCGGCAGCAGCCTATGTCAAACTGAAACATTCGGATTACAACCAGAGAGAAGTTTACTCCGTTTTCCGTGATTATGCCGTAGATCTTGGCGAGCCGGGCAAAGATACCGAGTTTGGATATGGATACGTAGATTTCGCAAATTATGCGGCAGAAGATCAGAACACAGCAAAAAAATATCAGGCGATCACAGCACCGGCTCAGATTAATAAAACGATGAATGATCTGGATAAGCCATTTACGATCGATATAGAGTTTTCCAGAGGAAACGGAACCTTAAGCTTTGCAAGTACCGATGAAAAAGTAGCAAAAGTAAACGGCAGTCAGGTTCAGGTAACGGGAGTCGGCAGCTGTGAGATCGTGATCACCGCATCCGAAACAGACCAGTATTATCAAACCGAAGAGAGGGTAAGGATCCGTGTGGAAAAAGGACAACAGACCATCACCGTTCCGGTGACCGAATACCACAAATACCTCTCCGATAAAAACTTCAAGGTAACGGCAAGCATCGAAAAACCGGGCGACGGCAAACTGGTATTTCTGGCAAATGAAAACGATGTGCTGGAAGTGACCGAAGATGGCTATGTCACCATTTTAGGAACCGGTACGACTCAGATCTATGCAGTGGCAAAAGCAAGCGACAATTTTATAAGACAGGTCAGCGATGCGATCACCGTCACCGTAGAGGAAGATCCGAAACCGGAACCAAAGCCGGACAACAGTTCAGACAAGAACGGAAATGTAGATCATAATCAGCAGAATCAGGGAAACACTGCATCTGTGAAAAAATCAGTGATCCGCAAAATACAGCCCCAAAAAGCTCAGATCAAAGTAACCTGGAAAAAACAGGCAGCAGCAGGCAGCTACGAGATCCGTTATGCACTTAAGAAAAACATGAAGAATGCAAAGACGGTGAAAGCAAACGGCAAAAAGAGCAGCATTACAATCAAAAAACTAAAATCAGGTAAAAAATATTATATACAGGTACGTGCCGTGAAGAAGAAAGGCACAGCAGTGACAAAGGGAGCATGGAGCACGAAAAAGAGTGTACGCGTGAAATAATGGTAAGAAAGGAAGAAAAGCATGAGAAAGAAATTTGGTTATCAGGCAATGGCAGCGATCTTTGCAGCGGCAATGATCGTATCCGGAGCCGGAATGTATCAGACAACGGCAAAAGCAGCCGAAGGGCAGATCCGGACACCGCAGCAGAAAACAGCGGTCGAAACACAGGAGTCTGCAAAACTGAAGGCAGAAGCCGCATCCGTAGATCCGACCGAGGACGGAGAATACACTCTGACCTTTGAGGCAAAACAGGAAGGCAGCGACGAAGAATCCATGCTGGCAGGCTATTTTGACCCGAAAGCAAAACTGACCGTTGAAAACGGAAAAATGTATGTAACCTTTTTAAATACCAAGCTTTCCGATTTTCTCCTTGATTTCACAGTGGCATCAGACGGAACGTATGCACAGACTGAGAAGACTGGTTTCGGTGAGCCGGACGGAACCGGAAGCTACGCCATGTATGAGTACAAGATGGAGATCACAAAGCCATCGGAAGTCAACAAAGGAGCAGCACTTGTCTCAGCGATGGGCGGTCAGAACAGTGACATTGGAAATTTTGACAAATACCTCAAGACGGACTTCACTTTCCTGACACTGGAAAAAGGCTGGAGCGGATACGATGCATCCAAAACAGAAGACAAACCGACCGGGGCAGCAGCACTCAACGAAGCACTTCGCGATTACGGCATGGACAAAGACAATGACGGAACCGTTACAGCAGAAGAAGTAGCTCGGTATGGCGGAACCACACTGGATTTAAGTGAGTGCAACTTAAGCGAGATCGGACTTCTGCGTTATTTGCCATCTCAGATCATAACGTTAAATCTCTCAAACAATGAGATCACAGCGATTCCGGAAGGACTGCTGGATAACCTGACCAGTCTGGAAAATTTTTATATCGAGCACAACAAGATCACAGAAATTCCGGCAGGACTGTTTAAAAACAACCACAGCCTGGATTGGATTTCCTTTACCGGCAATCAGATTTCCTCTCTGAAAGATAACACCTTTGAAGGGCTGGATGCTCTGACGATCCTCGATCTGGAAGGAAACCAGATCCGGGAGGTTTCCCAAAATGCCCTGACCGGCATGCCAAAACTTCAGCAACTCTCCTTTGTGGGAAATGGACTGGAAGATCTGAAGGATGATGTGTTAAAACCGCTTGCCGGATCTTTGCGGTGGCTGTTTTTACAGGAAAATAACATCGAGAGCCTGCCAAAGACCGTGGAAGATCTTTTTTCCCTTGAGGAACTCAATGCATACGATAACGGTATGAAAGATATCACAAAAGTGGATTTTTCAAAACTTCCACAGCTTCAGGAAGTCAACTTCATGCACAATGAGATTCGTGAAATCCCGTCCGGAACGTTTGCGAAGAATGAAAAGCTGGCAGGGCTGGATCTGTATGACAATCTGCTGACTACGATGTCACCGGATACCCTTCCGGCAACAGCAGTTCTGAGAAAACTGGATATCCGCCTGAATAACATTCAGGTCGTAGACCGCAAACTGATCATGAAAAGCCAGAGCTTTAACAAATTCTATCCGCAAAAAAGTGCGATGAGTCTGAAGATTGAAAAAGACGGCGAAAACGGCGTGAAATGGTCACAGGAACTGAGTATTCTGGATTTGCTGTACTGGTTCGATGCAACGAACGATGCAAAAGTCGAAGAAGCACAGTCTGTTGATGAATACAGAGAATTTCTGAAAGACAAAGGCTATGAAGACCGCGATATCGTGGATGTTTTAAATGACCAGTACTATGACTGGGAGATTATTACCAGCATCGAAAAGAAAAACGCAGACGGAACCTACGAAACCGTATGGAAGAGTACGGATGATGATAAGGCAGACCTGGCAGGAGGAGCCTTTGCAACAGCAGAAAAAGGCACATACCGCGTCGTAAAAGATCTGTATTCCGGAAACAGCGGACTGCTGTTCTATCGTTTCAGCGTATTTTCAAACGAGGTCAATACAGCACAGCAGAACAATGTAACACCGGGTACAGACAAGCCGAATAATGGAAGTAACAGCAATACAAACGGCGGTAACAACGGAAACAGTGCAAATCCGGGAAATACAGCGGTGAAAAAACCGGCAAAGGTGAAAAAAGTAACGGCAAAGGCAAAAAAACGCACTGCAGTGATCAGCTGGAAAAAGGTAAAAGGTGCATCCGGTTATGAAGTTTACCGTTCTACAAAGAAAAACGGAAAATACAAAAAGATCAAGACGATCAAAAAAGCAGGAACGGTTCGTTTTACAGACAAAAAGCTGAAAAAAGGGTTCGCTTATTACTATAAAGTCAGAGCTTACAGAAAAACAGCTGTTGCGAAAGTGTATGGAAACGATTCGGCTGCAAAAAAAGTAAAAATAAAGTAAACATTAAAGTAAGATATCACGACGCAACAGATTCAAAGGAAAATGTACCAAAACGAGGAGGAAACAGAATATGAAGAAAAAATTTGTATGCCAGCTGCTTGCCCTTTCCATGACTGCTGTCATGGCAGTTCCACAGGCAGGACTGCCGGTATTTGCCGCATCTGCAGCAAATACACAGCAGGCACAGCTCAAAGAAGAAGCAAAAGTCGGAACAGAGATCACACAGCTTGAAGGATCAACCAGCTGGATGACAGGGATCCTGGAAAAAATCGTGCTTTCTGAGCTGACTTCCAGTTCTGATTACTGCAAGGCGATCACGGGCATCAGCGTCAACGATGTAGATTATGTGGCAGACTGGAACGAAGAAGATGAAACCCTGGTATACAGTGCCGGATGGCTTGGCATGACGATCTACAGCGGAGCATTCAAAGAAGGCGAAAATACGATCGTGATCAAAGCAGACGGTTATCTGGACAAAACGATCAAGTTTACAAAAACAGAGAACGAGTGTGCATTTGTAAGCCAGGCAGACGGAAACGGCGGACAGGAACCGGAAGTTCTGGACAAAACAGCCCTGACGGCAAAACTGGAAGAAGCAAAAGCACTGATACAAGGCGATAAGAGCGACGAGGAATGGGAAGATCTCCAGAGTGCGATCACAGCAGCAGAACATACATTAAGCGTGGCAACCACGCAGGCTTCCTTAAATACTGCACTGGAAGATCTGACAAAAGCAATGGAGAAATTTACCACAGGGCTGACTGCACCGACTGTTACCGCAGTTGCTTACGATGGCAACGAACTGACCATCGAAGAGATCAATCATTATTCCGATGATGCCAACTGGAAAGCTTACGGACAGTCCATTTCCGGAGTGACCGTAAACGGAACCGAATACAAAGAATACACCAATGATGATGATCCGGAAAGCGTTTACAGCCTTTCTGCACTGCACGGACTGACAATCGGTTCCGGCAAATTTACAGAAGGAAGAAATACGATCGTGATCAAAGCAAAAGGTTACAAAGATAAAACGGTTGTATTTGCAAAATCCGGTGATACCTGCGTACTGATCAGTCAGACAGACGGGGATAGCGAACCTGTCACACCGCCGCAGCCAACCATCAAAGATCCGACCGAAGACGGTGTATATACTTTAACTTTTAAGACAACAAAAACCGACAGTGAAGAAGACTCCATGCTGGGCAGTTTCTTTGCAGCAAAAGCAAAACTGCAGGTAAAAGACGGAAAAATGACACTGACCATGTTAAATACCGGAAGTGCCAGAATGATGCTTGACTTTACGATCGGAAAAGACGGCACTTATCCGACTGCTGAGAAGAAAGGCTACGGAGAGGCAGATGCACAGGGTTCTTATACCGCATACGAGTACAGTATGGAAATCTCGGATCTGTCAGAAGTACATTCTGCGGCAGCACTCGTTACCATGATGGGCGGAAGCGAAGCGGACAAAGGTAATTATGATAAATATATGAAGGCAAACATCAGTTTCGCATCCCTTGCAAAAGGATGGAAAGGTTATACCGATGAAGTGAGCGGTGAGCAGAAACTGATCAACAAGCTGATCGAGCAGGGATATGACCTGAATGATGACGGTGAGATCAGTGCAAATGAGCTGGCAGCAATCTCCGAGAGTGTGGATCTTTCCAACTGCGGACTGACAGACGTTTCCTTATTAAAAGGGCTGACAGATAAAGTAACCAGCCTGGATCTTTCCGAAAACCAGATCACCAGCCTGCCGGACGGACTGCTGGATCATATGACTGCTCTTACCAGCTTTTATGCAGATTCCAACTATATCGAAGAACTTCCGGAAAACTTCTTTGCAAACAATAAAAACCTGCAGTGGGTATCCATGCGTGCAAATAAATTAAAGAAGATCAACAAAAGTGATTTTGCGGGACTTGCAGAGCTGAAATATCTGGAGCTGGACAACAATCAGATCGAAACGATCGCAAAGGGAGCTTTTGACGGCGATGCGGCACTGGATCAGTTTGGATTATCCGGCAACTTCCTGGAAAGCCTTCCGGAAGGTCTGTTTAAAGATGCCGGAGCATCCATGACCTTTTTGAATATTTCCGGAAATATGTTTGAGACACTGCCATCTGCCATCAGCGATGCAGTAAAATTAAAGAAACTGATCGCATACAATAACGTACTGACCAGCATTGCCGATGTGGATTTTGGCAAAATGGCAGATCTTACGGAAATCAACTTCATGAAAAACTATATTGCAGAGATCAAAGACGGAACCTTTGCAAAGAACAGCCACCTGCTGTCAGTCGATCTGCATGACAATCAGCTGACAAACCTCTCAGGAAGTGTATTTGCAGATACCTTTGAGAACAGCAGAGGAGATGGCAAACTGCAGAAACTGGATATCACCCTCAACAACATCCGCGTCGTAGATCCGGCTTTAATGAAAAAATGTGATACCTCCATCAACAAATTTTATCCGCAGAAGACAGCACTCTCCCTGACATTGAAAAAAGATAGTGACACCCAGATCAGCTGGAGTCAGGATCTGAGCATGCTGGATCTGGTATTCTGGTTTGATCAGACCGTAAGCGATGAGCAGAGAGAACTGGAGACACCGGAAGATTACCGGGCAATGCTGGAGCAGAACGGTTGGAAAGGCAAAACCATCACAGAAATCCTTCTTGCAAAGAACGATTCTTATGACTGGGATGTTATCACAGAAGTGCAGAAGAAAAATGCAGACGGAAGCTGGACAACCGTATCCGACAACACCGTAACAAGAGAGGCGGAAGCACTGACCGGAAGCTTCAAAGTAACGGATAAAGGCGTATACCGTATCATGAAAATGGTGAATACAACCCTGAACGGTTCCAAACAGTATCGCTTTACTGCATACTCCAACGTAATCGATCTGTCTGCAAACAGCGGAAACAACAATAACAACAATAACAACGGAAATAATAACAGCAATAATAATAACAGCAACACAGACAATGGCACAAACGGAAATCAGAGTCCAGGAACACAGACTGTCAGCAAACCGGCAAAAGTAACAAAACTGACCGTAACTTCCAAGAAGAAAAAAGTAACTCTGAAATGGAAGAAAAACAGCAAAGCAACCGGATACGAAATCTATCGTGCCACAAAGAAAAATGGCAAGTACAAAAAGATCAAAACGATCAAAAAAGCAGCTGCCGCAACATTCACAGACAGCAAAGTAAAGAAAGGCAAAACTTACTATTATAAAGTAAGAGCTTACAAGACCGTAAAAGGAAACAAAGCAAACGGAAAATTCAGTGCTGTCAGAAAAGTGAAGATCAAAAAATAACAAAAACTGCAAATAATAACAAAATTCCCCCTTCTGGTTGGAAAAAATATCTTCAAAATGTGTTACAATATAGAACAGTAACAGGCAGGCCTCGCAAAAGCGGGGCTTGTTTCTCTGTAAGTGCGCCTAGCGGCGCACGTTTCTAACGGGTTAAAGTCCCGAATCCGCCCGGTAGTGGGAAGGATATAGCCGAAGGCAAGGGTGTCCATCGTGAGATGGAATCTGAAGGAAGCTGGATGTGAGGAACATACTAACTCATGGGCAAATCTCTGGTCTGACGAACAGAAATCTCATATAAGGTTATGCATGAGGATAAGGCTGCTTACCAAGTCGAAGTCCAATAACTACACGGAATCATGCATGATAAATGAGGCAGATGGATGGAGAGGAAGAAACGTGTGGTACCTAGGGAGGTCTGTGCGGTATGCCTTGAAAGAGGTAACCATTGCATAAAGCAATGCTGAACGCACAGAAGTCAGCAGAGGTCATAGTAGCCGAGAGGTGAAGGACCGAATCAGTAGGAGTCTTGAGTATGACCGAGAAAGGAGGAATGACCGTCTATGGCAGAAAACATTGAAAACAATGGCTGTTCGCAAAGAGATAATGCGGAACATGAAGGGTATGTGAAAGCGTCTAGGTCATTCAATCGGATATGGAAAGAAAGAGACAGTGCACAGCCGAGACTTTTGGAAGCGATACTGTATAAAGACAACTTTAACAGAGCGTATAAGAGAGTTAAGGCAAACAAGGGAGCGCCAGGAATTGATGGCATGACCATTGAGGAGGCTCTTCCATATCTAAAGGAACATCAACAAGAGATAACCGACCGCATTTATCGTGGAAAGTATACTCCGTCTCCAGTAAGACGAGTTGAGATTCCCAAACCAGATGGTGGTGTGCGAAAGCTTGGTATACCAACGGTGATAGACCGTACAATCCAACAGGCAATCACGCAAGAGTTAGTGCCAATCTATGAACCGCTGTTTGCAGATGGTAGCTTTGGCTATCGTCCGGGCAGAAGTGCGAAGGACGCAATACAAAAAGTGAAAGAGTATGCAGAACAAGGATACACATATGCAGTATCCTTAGATTTATCAAAATACTTCGACACACTGAACCATGAAATTCTCCTTAACTTACTCCGTAAGAATGTAAAGGACGAACGGGTGGTGCAGTTGATTAAGCGATATCTGAAAAGCGGGGTAATGGAGAACGGAGTAGTCATGGAAACAGAGGAAGGTTCGCCACAAGGAGGAAATCTATCCCCACTACTGGCGAATATCTATCTCAATGAGTTTGACCAGGAGTTTTTGAAGAGAGGAGTCCCATGCGTCAGATATGCAGATGACATCGTGCTCCTTGCGAAGAGCAAACGGGCATCGGAGAGACTTCTGGAAAGCAGTACGAAATACCTTGAAGAGAAACTGAAACTTACAGTCAACAGAAAGAAAAGCCGTACTGTCAGTGTGTTTGCAATCCGAAATTTTAAGTATCTAGGCTTTGCATTGGGAAGGAATGGAACGGGTATTTATGTTCGCGTTCATCCAAAGTCATGGAGAAAGTTTAAGTCGAGACTGAAAGAGTTGTCTTCCCGTAAACGATGTCAGTCAATCAAGCCAAGCCTTGAGAAAATCAAGATATATGCAAGAGGATGGCTGAACTATTACGGAATAGCAAGCATGAAGAACAACATCGAAGAGATCAACGGATGGCTCTACCACAGAATACGCATGTGTATATGGAAACAGTGGAAACTTCCAAAAACAAAGAAAAGAAATCTGATAAAGATGGGAGTACACGAATACTATGCGAATATGGCGGCAAACTGCCGAAGAGGACACTGGTATTGTGCGAATCTGACAACAGTTAAGAAAGCCATGACAAAAGAGAGACTGATAAACGGTGGCTTCTATGATTTAGCCACAGCCTATCAGTCTGTGCACGTCAACTATTGAAACCGCCGTGTACCGAACGGTACGCACGGTGGTGTGAGAGGACGGCGGTTAGTCACCGCCTCCTACTCGATTATAAAATCAGCAAAGAAGAGGAGAAAAGCGATGAAACACAAAGCAGTCACACAGCGTATTCTTGCATGGATGCTTGCTCTGGCATTGCTGTTTACCGGCATTCTTCCGGCAAATACAGCAAGCCTGACCGTAAATGCAGCGAGTACGACAAAAAGCAGCAATGAAATCACAACTGCAGAAGAATTTCCGACCCAAATTCCGGCAGGTGAAACCTATACACTGACGGCGGATATTAAGCTGGCAGACGGACAGCAGATCACAGATCTTGCCGGAACTCTGGACGGACAGGGACATGTGATCACCCTTTCCGGGAAAGCACTGGCGGAAAACGTATCCGGTACGATCCAGAACCTGGGAGTTGCAGGATCTGTTGATGTAGAGTCGGATGACAAGGGAAGTATTACAGATAATCTGACCGGAACGATTCAGAACAGTTATTCCACTGTAACGATCAACGATGAAGAAATGTTTGAAGAAGTTGGAGGAATTGTTGGGGTTCTTGATGGCGGAAGTATTTTAAATTGTTATTATGCCGGTACAAGTTCTTCTTTTATGCTGGATGGAATTGCAGCGTATAATAAATCAGCCAATTCTGTCATTAATAACAGCTATTATACTTCTAAAGCAGCATCAGCTATTGGAAAGCAGTATGGAGATAATAAAGCACAGGTTACAAATTGTGCATCCAAATCTGCTGATGAATTAAAAACAGCAGACACGGTTGCTCTGTTAAATACAGGTATCGTCGATACCGGCTATATCTTTGCCGTCTCCGAAGATGGCGGATTTCCGGTTCTGGTAAAGGGAGCGGCCGAAATCAGCTGGACACCGCTTGAAAATGCACTGAAGCAGGCAGAAGGCTATGAAGAGGAAAACTATACGGAAGAGAGCTGGAAGACACTTTCTGATGCAGTAGCAGCCGGAAATGCTTTAAAAGCAGGCGAAGGGGTGACACAGGAGCAGATCACAGCGGCAGCAAAGGCGATCACCGATGCGATCGCAGCACTGAAAAACAGACCGACGACAAAACCGGTGGCACTGCCGGAGAATGTGATCTCCATCTCTTCCCAGGCAGATTTTTCCAAGATGGACAATGCAAAAGGCAAATATTTCGTCCTGACACAGGATATCACGGTAAACAGTGATTATGAAGATAAAAGTTTTTATATGAATTATTCTTCGTTTGCCGGGGTTCTGGACGGACAGGGACATACCATTACGTTTGAAAACGCAGGCTCGCTGTTTGCAAATCTGTCAGCAGGTGCTGTGATCCAGAACCTGACGGTAAAAGGAACGATGACCGGAAGCAGCAGTAATGTGACCGGACCGTTTGGAACGACCGCCTATGGTGCTTCCATTTTGAACTGTAAAAGTGAGATCAGCGGAGCAAACGTGGCAGGATTGATCGGGAAGACCGGAGCCTATATGGGAGCAAGTGCTTCCGATGACCGCGACGGTGTGATCGCAAACTGTATCGCAGTGGGAGATACCGGAAAAGGGGCACTCTGTAACAGCAGCAGCAACAACAGCGGTGCGGCGATCGTTGAGAACTGCTACTGGCTGGATACACTGGGCAGCGGTTCCGGTGCAATGTCCGAAGAGGACATGAAAACGCTGGATCTGGCAGAAAAGTTAAATGCCAATAAAGGCGAAAACGGAACTTCCTGGGGACAGGGAAGAGACGGTTATCCATACTTTGGCGAAAATCAGGATTATACACCGGGACAGTATGAATGGCCGGAGACAGGCGAAAACGCATACGATGTCGCATTTCAGGCAAAAAATGAAACAGAACCGACCGTTCTGGAAAATGCAAGACTGGAAGTAAGCCCGGATGCTGTTGGAATGGCAAACATAGCCGGAACATTTTCTCTTGTGGATTATACTCTGCCGGAAGGCGAGAGCCTTTCCTGGAGCTTTCAGCAGAGAAAACCGGAACGTGCCTTTGAAATTTATGAAGATGGAACATTCTGTGTAAACGGAACCGGAACAGCAGTGCTTCAGGCAGTAAAGAACAACAGCGACGGCAGTCAGGAAATCCTGGCATCTGTAGCGGTCCGTTCCAGCAGAATCCAGATGACAGATATTAAACTGTATGTGGATGGAGAAGATGTAACGGACGGAAAAGTTACGGTACAGGGTTCTGAATACAAGCATATTACCGTAAAAGCACAGTATCAGGGCAGTGAAGAGTATCAGGATGTTTCTTACGCTTCCTTTATCTATGCAGCGGATGAAGCGGGTGCAAAACTTCTGCATAACCGCACCGATTCTTCCAGCGGCTTTTCCTTTAAAGAGACCGGAAGTGCAGTCTTTACAGTAACTGCAAAAAATCAGCCGGAAATTCACAAAACCGTGACGGTAACCTCTGCTTATGTGCCGGTAACATCCGTTGTTCCGGCAATTTCCGGCACAAAAGAAATACACAGCCGAAATGCAAACAGCGACGGACAGGAAACGGATGGCAGAGTTGCATTCAATCCAATCCTTGGTTCGGCAGTTGTCACACCGGCAAATGCAACCAATGCAGATAAAGTAATGATCACAAGTGATGATCCGGACGGAACGATCGCATACTATACAAATGGCGAAAAGGCTTACATACCGAAACAGGCCGGAACGGTAACCTTTACAGCGACGATCGAAGATACCAATCCGCAGACGGGAGAAACGAAAACAGTTTCCGGTGACAGTACGGTAACCTTTGTCTACAAAAATAACGTAAAAACCGTAGAACTTGCAGAAGAAAATAAGAATATGACGGTAGAAGCCGGCAAGAGCAGTGCAGTGTTTGCACCAATTGTCACAGGTGAACTGGATGATCAGGGATACGATGTCACGGAACCGGCTCTGAAATGGACTTACAGCCAGAGAGGTATTGCACAGGTTGTGAGAACCGGAAGCGGTTACTGGAAAAAGAACGGCGATTATAATGTGAACGATCCGGATTATGGTTCCTATCTTCCGGTGGCAGAATATCAGATTACGGGACTCTCCGAAGGAACCGTGACAGCAACCGGAACACCGATCGATGGCAAAAATAACGTAAAACCGGTAACGATCACCATTACCGTAACAAAGGGAAGCACCGCAGATATCGATGTAAAAGCAAAAGCAGAAGAAGGCATCAACAGTGCCGTAACGTACATCACAGAAAAACACAGCACAGACGGCTATGCGTATGGAGATGAATGGCTGATCTACGCATTGCTTCGCAATGGAGTTGAGATTAGCTCAGATGTGCAGGATGCTTATTATCAGTCTGCTGCAGCGGAAGTAAAGAAATGGAATGCAGACCAGAAGCCGACAGACATCGAGCGTGTTGCCCTGGCACTTACGGCAATGGGCAAAGATATCACCGATGTGGACGGTACAGATCTGGTATCCATGATCTGCAATTCCGAAAAGCTGAGCGATGGATCAAATGAACTGATCTATGCACTGATGGCACTCGATGCAGCCAATGTTGCGATTCCGGCGGATGCAAAATGGTCCAGAAACACGATCATAGAAGCAATGCTTGGTTTTCAGAATGAAAACGGTGGATTCGGACTGACCGGAAAAGACAGCACCAGTGTAGATATGACGGCCATGGCACTTCAGGCCCTTGCACCTTATCAGGAGCGAACCGAAGTAAAAGAAGCGATTGATCGTGCAGTTTCCTGTTTAAAAGAGGAAATGCGTGATGATTTCGGATATGGAACTTCCGAATCTACGGCTCAGGTACTTCTGGCACTTTCCTGCCTTGGCATTGATCCGACTTCTGCAGAAGTGGGATTTGGTACACCAAACTTTAATATGATCACAAATCTGATGAAATACCGCCAGAATGACGGAGGATTTTCACATCTGTCTAACCTTACAAAATCGCAGGAAATGTCAACGGTACAGGTACTGCAGGCATTTGATGCATATAAAAAAGGAACAAACACCTACTGGCTGATAAATGGTGAAAATCAGAGCGTGGCTGTCACCATCCTTGGCGATGAAGTACACGACAGCGACAAAGACGGAAAGATCCATGCATTTGTAAAGAATAACCTTCAGGTATGGGCAGCACAGAGCGAGTATCGTGTTCCGAAGAATGCAACCGCCATGGAAGCTCTGGATGCGGCACTTGCGGCCAATAAAATGACCAGTGAGAAAAAATACGGTGACACTTACATTGCATCGGTTACAAGAGCAGACGGGGTGAAACTCGGAGAGTTTACAAACGGAAGCAAATCCGGCTGGAAATATAGCGTGAACGGAACGGAACCGGATGTTGGTGCATGTGATTATACATTAAAAGACGGTGACGTTGTCATACTGCACTATACAGACAACTATGCAAAAGAAAATACAGAAATCGATGAACAGGTAGAAAATGTTATTCGACTGATCGCAGCTCTTCCTTCCTCAGATAAGCTTACACGGAACGATCAGGAAGCAGTAAAAGCAGCAAGAGCAGCATACGACGCACTTACCGATACACAGAAAGCAAATGTGGAAAATGCAGATCTGCTGGTAAAAGCGGAAGCACAGCTCAAGGCTTTACAGGATGCAAAGAAAGACGATGATAAAAAGGACAACAACAAGGGCGATAACAGCAATAACAACAACAGTAATAATACAAACAACGGCACAAACGGAAATCAGAATCCGGGCACACAGACCATTGTCAGACCGGCAAAAGTAACAAAACTGACCGTATCTTCCAAAAAGAAAAAGGCATTCCTGAAGTGGAAGAAGAACAGCAAAGCAACCGGATACGAAATCTACCGTGCCACAAAGAAAAACGGCAAGTACAAAAAGATCAGAACGATCAAAAAAGCAGCTGCCGCAACATTCACAGACAGCAAAGTAAAGAAAGGCAAAACTTACTATTATAAAGTAAGAGCTTACAAGACCGTAAAAGGAAACAAAGCAAACGGAAAATTCAGTGCTGTCAGAAAAGTAAAGATTAAAAAATAGCAAAAAATGACAAAAAAAGAAGCTGCCTGCGACAGCTTTGGAAGGTTTATGTATAGTTTCCTAAAACAATCATTTACAGAAAGGAAAAGCAAGGCATGAAGAAAATGACACTTGGAAATCGTATCCTTGCCATGCTTCTGGCGTTTGTCATGATCCTGACCGGAATCGCTCCGGGCACATTCAATGCCCGGGTCGTGAAAGCAGCTGATGCGACAGAACAGAGATTTAACAGGATCTACCGTGAAGACGGCATCGTACAGGTGACAGATTCCATTTACCAGAATTCGGACAGCATACTGACGCCGAAGGAAACATTACATCGTATCAAGGCACGGAAGGCCGGTGAAGTTACAGATAACAGCCAGGTATCCGACAAAGTCGATATAGATCAGATTGTAAAAGAAGGTATCACAAGTGCATCCACCTTCCTGAACAGCCAGAACTATAAATACGAATGCAGCGGTGCATCCGACTGGTATATCATGTCAAAACTGCGTACTGGACAGACGATCAGCGATGCAGAAAAAGAAGCATACGGTCAGAGTGCTGTTTCTGTTGTTTCAAAATGGAAAGCAAACCAGAAACCGACCGATATCGCAAGAGTGGCATTGACCCTGTCTGCTATGGGCAAAGATATCACGAATGTAGGCGGTGTAAATCTTGCAGCAATGCTGTACAGCAGCGACAGACTGGAAGACGGTTCAAACGAACTGAGCTGGACACTGATCGCACTGGATGCAACCTCTCAGAAAATTCCTGCAGATGCAAAATGGAACAGAGAATCCATGATCGATGCACTGCTTGGATTCCAGAATGAAAACGGTGGTTTTGGCCTGTTTGACGACAAATCAACAGGTGTAGATATGACTGCTATGATCCTGCAGGCACTGGCACCATATGTAAAAGAAGCGAAAGTACAGACGGCGGTTGACAAAGCACTTGCTTATCTGAAAGATGCTATGGACGAAGAATACGCTTATACTTCTTCCGAATCTGCCGCACAGGTTATCCTGGCACTTGCCTGCCTGAAACTGGATGCCGTGGATGCAGGTTTTGCAGCAGAATCAAAAAGTATCTTCTCAACGCTTGAGAAAAATTACCGCGTGAAAGGCGGCGGTTATGCACATCTGAAAAATGGTGATGCCAATGCAATGGCTTCTTACCAGATCATGGAAGCATACGAAGCATACAGAAGATTTAAAGCATCCGAAGAAGGCTACTGGGATATGAACTCCCTGAAACCAAGTACACCGGAGACGCCGTCTACCCCGGAAACACCGAACACACCGGAGACGCCGTCTACTTCGGAAACACCGGGCACACCGGAGACGCCATCTACACCGGAAATGCCATCCACGGATAAGACACCGGAAACACCGACCACAGAAAAACCGGCTAAGAAACCGGCCAGACCTGTGATCAGAAAGGCAGCAGCAGGAAAGAAAAAAGCAACTCTGACCTGGAAAAAAGTCAAGGGTGCAGCCGGATATCAGGTATATCGTTCCATGCGTAAAAACGGCAAATACGTTTGCGTGAAGAAAAACCTGAAGGCAGCAAAATACACAGACAAAAAGCTGAAAAAGGGCAAAACTTACTATTACAAAGTACGTGCATATAAAAAAGTCAGCGGAAAGACCATTACTGGTGCATATTCTGCCATACGTAAAGTTAAGGTAAAATAAAGTCACAGAGAAACACAAAAACAGGAGTATGGATACGCTCTTCGGCAGAAGGAGTGTTCCATACTTCTTCCTGTTTTATAGGAAGGAGTCCATATTTTGAATATAAGAAGACGCACAAAAAATATTATTACTGCTCTGCTTGCCATGGTTTTATGCCTGACAGGATTTCTGCCGTTATCCGGCATGCAGACAGTCAGAGCAGAAGAAAAAGAAGCAAAGATCTGGTTTAAAGACAGCGAAGACAACGCAGACAGTGGTAAAGCCACGTTTGTACCGGACAAGGGCGGAATCGTTTATGCATCCGTAGAAAAATTTACCGTTGGACAGGGCTATCTGATCGAGCCGACGGAAGTTTCCTTTGAAGCCGGAGAGACTTATGCAGATATCATCGAAAAAATTCTGAAAGCAAACGGCTATACTTACGATGCACAGAACACCGGAATGGGATTCTATCTGGCAGAGATCGACCATGCAGACAGCGGTGTACTGAATATTCCGCAGTGTATTTCAAATATGTCAGAAGATGCACCGACCAATGACAAACACAAGTCGAATCCGTATAAAGATACGCAGGGGCTTGGTGAGTTTTCATACTCCAATTATTCTGGATGGTATTATTTCGTAAACAACGAAAATCCGGGCCTTGGAATGGGCGGGGTAAAAGCCAGAGACGGAGATGTGGTGCGTTATCAGTTCACACTCTACGGACTCGGTGCAGACCTGGGAGATAAGCCAAATGATCAGACAGGCGGTATCAAAGCACTGGAACTACCGAACAAAGATTCCGTCACCAAAAATCTGGCACTTATGAGACAGATCCTGGCAAAAGATGACAAGGCTGATCCGGAAGGTATATACAAAAACGTTCTGAAAATCGTAACCAATATGGACAGCACAAAAGAACAGTTTGCTCAGGCAGAGCAGAGAGTGTCCGCCTGGCTTGCAGAGTATCCGCAGAAAAAAGCAGAGCGTGACAGGGCAGAAAAGGAAAAAGCAGAGCGTGAGAAAGCCGCAAAGGAGGCAGCACTTCAGAAAAAATATACACCGGCCAAAACGACACTGAGATCCATCAAAAATGCCGGAAAAAACAAAGTCCGACTCACCTGGAAAAAAGTATCCAAGGCTACCGGTTACGAAATCTACCGCAGCACAAAGAAAAAAGGCACTTACAAAAAAATAAAAACCATCAACAAAAACAAAACCGTATCTTTCGTGACCAAACTGCCGAAAAAGAAAGGAACCTGTTACTTCAAAGTCCGCACGTATCGCAAAGCCGAAGGTAAAGTTTATTACGGCAAAGATTCCGCTGTGAAAAGCAAAAAAGTAAAATAGAGAAAATATATCAATATCCAGACGTCCATCCGGAGAGCAGATCTCCGGGTGGACGTTTTTTGTGCTTCTGATACCTGTATAAGAAGAATATGTCATGCGATGCATGACGTGCACCTTGCAGCAAGAATGTCAGAGGGATTCTTGGACAGATGTAAATAAAAAAATGAATATAAACAGTGCATAACAGTTGACAACAGTACTAAACTGTTATATACTGTTTGCAACAAAAGCAAAGAAATGGAGGAATCTATGAAACTGATCATCAACAATTCTTCCATGCAGCCAATCTATGAGCAGATCTGCACACAGATCAAGAATAAAATCTTAAGCGGTGAACTGAAACAGGAGGAGATGCTTCCCTCTGTGAGAACCTTCGCGAAAGAACTGAGGGTCAGTGCGTTGACGGTAAAAAAGGCCTACGATGCTCTGGAACAGGAGGGCTTCATCGTTACAGTGCATGGAAAAGGAAGCTTTGTATCCGGAGTCAATCAAGAGCTTCGCATGGAAGAAAAAAGAAAAGAAGTAGAAACGGATCTGGAACAGGCGATCCGCAAAGCAAGGAGCTGCGGCATGACAGAAGCAGAGATACGGGAGCTGTTTGAGCTGATCCTGGAAGATTAGGAGGAGAAGAGGATGGAAGAGATTTTGCTGGATTTAAAAAATGTCAGAAAACAATATGCAAATTTTTCACTGGAATGTTCGATGCAGGTAAAGCGTGGAAGCATCACCGGGCTGATCGGTGCAAACGGAGCCGGAAAGACGAGCATTTTCAAAGCATCACTGGGACTGATCCATACAGACAGCGGTGAGATCCGGATGATGGGAAAGACACCGCAGCAGCTGACAAACGAAGAATGGGAAAAGATCGGAGTGGTACTTTCCGATGCGACCTTTCCGAATATTCTGACAGCGGAAGATGTAGGTGCGATCCTGAAAAAGATGTATCATCGGTTTGATAAAGCAGATTTCGAAGAGAAATGCAGAACATTCGCTATCCCGATGAATAAAAAGATGAAAGAAATGTCAACCGGAATGAAGGCAAAACTGAAAATTCTGATGGCAATGTCTCATCAGGCAGAAATCCTGATACTAGATGTAAAATGAGGTATAGATGGTAGGCGTGTATAGAGTGTATCCAGTTTACTCTTAGAGGAAAATAGGTACATGATACACAGATAATGGAAAAGAATGTGTATCTAGTTGAATATAGAAGCAGGTAGTAGGTATGAAAGAATAGGATTCTTCCATGCCGTTTTTTATTATAGAGAAAGAACAGATTGCACAGTATTGACCAGGTCATTTCAGTAGATCTGCTGAATAGCTTTCTTCCAGAAGTGTGGTATAGTCTT
>NZ_JBKVNQ010000034.1:7854-28338 GCF_046967715.1 Hominisplanchenecus sp. | reverse complement strand
AAGCGGCTGCTTTCCAGAAGAAGCTGACCAAGAGTGGCATGAGCAAAAAACTGAAACTGAAATAAGAAAGTTTGATCATCACACACAAAAAAGATGCGAGTCCATTGCGGATTCGCATCTTTTGGTTTATAAAGGACTATTTTCTTTCATTTAATTGTTTTCTCATCTAAAGCTTTTTGGCTCATCTTATTCTTTTCTTCTTAAAATATCATATGCTTCCGCTCTTCCGCCTTCCAGCTCCACATGCAGGATCTGTTTGGAATGCGGTGCACTTTCCTGTTCTTCACCGTCCTCATTGAGGATCCTCTTTACTGTAACCTCTACATTCTGACCGTCCGGTTTCATGATCTCAATCTGCTCACCGACACTGAATTTATTTCTCTGCTCAATGCGGCAGCGACCTTCTGCATCGACTTCCCCGACGATACCAAGATAGGTATATTCTTTTACGTAAGTATTATTATCGTATATCTGCGTGTTCTCATCCGGTCTTCCATAAAAGAAACCGGTCGTGAACTGGCGATAGGTACAGCTTGCAATCTGTGTGCGGTACCACGGCATATGCTCTTCATAAAGTTTTGGATCTTCCAGATAATCATCGATCGCTTTGCGATACGTTCTCGCAACCGTTGCCACATAGAGGGCCGTTTTCATTCTGCCTTCGATCTTAAAGCTGTCAATCCCCGCATCAAGCAGATCCGGGATATGTTCGATCATGCAAAGATCCTTGGAATTAAAAATATAGGTGCCTCTTTCATTTTCATAAACCGGAAGATACTCACCCGGTCGTTTCTCTTCCACAACTGCATATTTCCAGCGACACGGATGCGTACAGGCTCCCTGGTTGGCATCTCTGCCTGTAAAATAACTGCTGAGCAGACATCTTCCGGAATAAGAAATGCACATAGCTCCATGCACAAAGGTCTCAATCTCCAGATCCTCCGGAATGTTTGCACGGATCTCTTTGATTTCCTGCATGGAAAGCTCCCTTGCAGAAACCACTCGCTTCGCTCCCAGTGTATGCCAGAAATGATAGGTAGCATAGTTTGTGTTATTCGCCTGGGTACTGATATGGCGTTCGATTTCCGGACAGATACGTTTTGCGATCTCAAACACCCCCGGATCGGCAATGATCAGTGCGTCCGGTTTCACTTCTTTTAATTCTCTGAAATATTCCTCAACGCCCTCCAGATCCCGGTTGTGTGCCAGGATATTGGCTGTCACGTAAACTTTCACGCCATGCTCATGGGCAAAGGCAATACCCTCTTTCATATCTTCCATCGAAAAATTCTTGGCTTTTGCACGCAGTCCAAATGCTTCGCCGCCAATGTAAACGGCATCCGCTCCAAAGATGACCGCCGTCTTTAATACTTCCAGGCTGCTTGCCGGCACCAGCAATTCCGGTTTCCTCATCGTTCTTCCTCCCATTTATCTATTCCTTTATTTTCACGCTGAGTGTTGCTCCATCCCCGATCGGCACAATGCTGGTCATCAGATGCTCATCGTGTTTCAGTTCATAGAGATACTCCCGCATCCGTTTGTATATTGTCCTGTTTCTTCGCTCTACTGCATAATGGGACTCGATAATGTCACCATCTTGCAGCACATTATCCGAGATCAGGATGCCGCCGACTTTCAGCAGACGCATCACATCCGGCAGAAAATGAATATACTGCCCTTTTGCAGCGTCCATAAAGATAAAATCATAAGAACCCTCAAGTTCTGCAAGAATCTCTGTGGCATCCCCTTCCAGAAAACGGATCTGTGACTCCTTCCCTGCTTTTCTGAAATTTTCTTTTGCGATCGGAATGCGTTTTTCATACTTTTCAATTGTTGTGATTTTGGCTTCTTTTGGTGCATATTCACAGAACAGCAGTGTGGAAAATCCAACTGCTGTCCCTACTTCCAATATATTGACCGGACGCTGCATCTGCAGCAGCACCTTGAGAAAGCTCTGCATTTCTCTTCGTATGATCGGCACATGATCTTCCAGTGCTTTTACCTCAAGCTCCGTCAGGAACGGGGTATTTCCCGTATCTAGGGAGTTGATAAAAGCTGTCATTCTTTCATCTACTATCATATCGTTACTCCGTCTCAGTCTCTTTTTCATCCGCCCGGCTCAGTACTCTCAGCATCTCTTCTGCTGTCTGTGAGGTGTTCAGTACATAGCTTCCGGGCTCAATTTCTCCTTTATATTCAGAAAGCATATATTGAATGCGAAAAACATTCTTATCTTTGATCAGTTTCTTCTCTTCCAGAAGCTTTGCAATTTCACCAAAGGACATATCTTTGGTGATCGTAACTGCTACCTTTTTTCCGGGAGCCTCACTCATCGCTTCCTGTGCAAATATCTGATATCCGAATGTGTAGGCCCGTCTGCCGGTAAAAATCAAGACAAGCACAAGAACCGCCAGCAATACGATTTTCACGGCAATGCCGACTGCAATTGATTTTGCACTGTTCTCTTTCATGCACCCTCTCCTGTCTTACCAGTACATTAATCCTGCAAGGAACAGTACTAGTCCGTTTCTATGATATCTGCAAAATTTTCAATTTCCATATCCACAGATGTCAGTATCTCATCCGCACATCTCTGAATGATCCTGCATATCTGAAGCTCCGCTGCCATATACTCCTGTATAACCGGATTCTTCCGCATATCTTCGTATTCCCGCTCCAGATTCTGCACATCATCAAACAGATCGTAAGCATTGCTTCCATTCTGAAGCAGATAATTCTTTTTGCGGAACTCATCCAGCCTCTGTCGAAGCTGCGGCTCTTCGGATACTTTTCTGCTCACTTCCCGAAACGCTTTGTACGCTTCGCTTCCGCGAAGTGCAGCCGAAAGCTGCACCGTATATTCCTTTATTTCATCCATTTTCTATCAGCCCCATCATACTTCCATAATGATCGGCAGGATCATCGGGCTTCTCTTTGTTCTCTTCCAGAGGAACTCGCTTAAGCTGTCACGGATTGCTGTCTTTAAACGTCCCCAGTCGGTCACTCTTCGATCCATGCAGTCCTCAATAGCTTCTTCTACTACATGTTTTGCTTCATCCATCAGTCCTTCGGATTCTCTGACGTATACAAATCCTCTGGATACAATATCCGGACCTGCAAGAACTTGATTGCTGTATTTTTCAAGCGTCAGTACCACGATCAGAATACCGTCCTCCGCCAGATGCTGTCTGTCGCGAAGAACGATATTTCCGACATCACCAACACCCAGTCCGTCTACCAGGATCGCTCCGGTCTGTACACGGTCTACAACCTGTGCTTTTTCTTCATCTAACTCCAAAACATCTCCTGAGGACAACAGGAAAATATTGTCCTTTGGAATACCAAGACTCTCCGCAACCTGTGCCTGTGCTTTCAGATGACGGTATTCACCATGCACCGGAATCGCATATTTCGGATGAACCAGAGAATAGATCAGCTTGATCTCTTCCTGACATGCATGGCCGGATACGTGGGCATCCTGGAAAATAACATCCGCCCCTTTCATCGAAAGCTCATTGATCACTCGGGAAACTGCTTTTTCATTTCCCGGGATCGGGTTGGAGCTGAAAATAACGGTATCGCCCGGCTTGATCTGCACTTTACGATGCATGTTGGATGCCATACGGGAAAGTGCCGCCATGGACTCGCCCTGGCTTCCGGTTGTGATCAGCACCATTTGCTCATCCGGATAATTCTTCATCTGATCCAACTCGATCAGGGTATTCTCCGGCACGTTCAGATAGCCAAGCTCTGCCGCTGTGCTGATAACATTGACCATACTGCGACCCTCTACCACACATTTGCGTCCATATTTATAGGCAGAATTGATGATCTGCTGTACACGGTCCACATTGGATGCAAACGTTGCAATGATGATCCTTGTATTTTTATGCTCTGCGAAAATATTATCAAACGTCTTACCAACGGTACGCTCGGACATCGTAAATCCTTTTCGTTCTGCATTGGTACTATCGCACATCAGTGCCAGCACACCCTTTTTGCCGATTTCTCCAAAACGCTGCAGATCGATCGCATCTCCGAATACCGGAGTGTAATCCACTTTAAAGTCACCGGTGTGCACCACGATACCTGCCGGTGAATAAATTGCAAGTGCAGAAGCATCTGCAATACTATGGTTTGTCTTAATAAACTCAATGCGGAATTTCCCAAGATTGATCGACTGTCCGTGCTTTACGACTTTTCTCTTTACGGACTTCAAAAGATTATGCTCTTTGAGCTTATGCTCGATCAGTGCGATCGTAAGTCTTGTCGCATAGACCGGAACATTCAGTTCTTTTAATACATATGGCAATGCTCCGATATGATCCTCATGACCATGTGTAATGACAAAACCTTTTACTTTATGTGCATTGTTTTTCAGGTATGTGATATCCGGTATCACAAGGTCGATCCCCAGCATATCGTCCTCAGGAAAGGACAGCCCACAGTCAACCACAACAATACTGTCTTCGAATTCGAAGGCAGTAATGTTCATGCCGATCTGTTCCAGACCGCCCAGAGGAATGATCCTCAATTTGGAATTGTTAATATTTTTCAAAAATTTTTACCTCCTGTTTCTTTTCCGTTCAGGCTCTTTATTCAAATTCAATATCATCCAGCATTTCCTGGAAGATTTTTGAAACTGCCTCTAATTCATCATCGTCATCCACGATCTCATATAACGCTTCATCCTCACCTGGCTTTGACAGATCTTTCAGGATCAGTGCTTCTGCCTCATCGTCCTCGGAATCCGTTACCAGAATATAGCTGATGCCGCCAAGTACTGTCTGTTCCAGTACATAAAACTCAACCATCTGATTGTCCGCCAGTGTAAATGTAATTTTCTCCATAATAAACCTGTTGCAGCCCTGCTTCAAATCACTCTGGCTGCGTCCTTTCCCTTTTCATTCCTTCATGATCTAAATAACCCTGAAGAATATAGACAGCTGCAAGTTTGTCCACATACTTCTTACGGTCCTCTCTTCGCACGCCGCTCTCCATCATCGTCCGATGTGCCTCTACTGTGGTCAGTCTCTCATCCCACATCACAACCGGCAGACCGGTACGCTTCTCCAGCATTTTCTGAAATTCCAGAGATTTTTCCGCACGGTCTCCCACGGTATTGTTCATATTTTTCGGGTATCCAAGCACCAGGATCCCGACATCATACTCTGCGATCAGTTCTTCGATCCGTGCCAGCGTCTTCCTCAGTTTGTTCTCCTGAGTCCTGCGGATGATCTCCACACCCTGTGCAGTAATCCCAAGCCCGTCACTGACTGCGACTCCAACCGTCTTGGAGCCGTAATCCAGTCCGAGTGCTCTTTTCTTTACTTCTGTTCCCATGTTCTGTTTTTAATATACTCCTTCAGAAGTTCTTCTACCAGCTCATCACGTTCCACTTTCATGATCATGCTTCTTGCATTTTTATAACTGGTGATATAAGTAGGATCGCCTGACATAATGTAGCCTACAATCTGGTTCACCGGATTATAGCCCTTTTCTGCCATTGCGTCATAAACAGTATCCAGGATCTCTTTTACGCGATATTCCGGATCTGTATTTACTTTGAAATATTGTGTATTACTGATATTTGCCATTCTTTTCACGTCCTTACCGTACAAACTATACTTCTATTCTAATATAACTGTCTGAAAAATTCAATTGTTTTTTGTAATTAATGCTTCTTCGCGTGATTTTTATAATGGCTTTGAAAACAATCCGCTGCTCAGGACCGAGCTTTTGTGCACAGCAGACAGTCCTGACAGCGTTCTTTTCCTGCCTTTACCAAAAGAATCTGATTGTCTAAATTTTCCGTCGTCTCCATCAACATGCGAATATACTCCATGGTATGGCCGGATGCATATACCTTCCCGTCAATCGTCACGCTTTCTTCAAAGAGTACTTTTGTGACGGTTTCGCTGATTTTTTCTTCAAATCGCTGCTTCCGCACCTTGCCGTCTGCGATCAGGATCGCACTTCTTCTATGTGCCACATCGGACGGCACCTGATTTTCCATGACGGCTGCCTTCGTTCCTTTTCTTCTGGAATACTGGAAAATATGCGTTTCATAAAAATCTACTTTATTTAAGAAATCTCTGGTGATTGCAAACTCTTCCTCGGTTTCTCCCGGAAATCCGACGATCACATCGGTCGTCAAGGCCGGATGTTTAAAGTACTTGCGGATCAGTATGCATTTTTCATAGTATTCTCCTGATGTGTATCTTCGATTCATTCTTTTTAAAGTTGCATCACATCCACTCTGCAGAGAAAGGTGGAAGTGCGGGCAGAATTTCGGAAGAGCAGAAAGTGTTTTCACAAAATCTTCTGTAATGATACCCGGTTCCAGTGACCCAAGGCGAATACGCTCGACCCCCGCAACCTCATGCACTGCAAGGATCAGTTCCTGCAGTGTACTGCCATGATCGATCCCGTAAGAACTCAAATGGATACCGGTAAGAACCACCTCTTTGCATCCATTGCCTGCCAGCGTTTTTACTTCCTCTACGACCTCTTCTTTTCTGCGGCTGCGTACACGACCTCTCGCATAGGGAATGATGCAGTAGCTGCAGAACTGATTACAGCCATCCTGTACTTTCAGATAGGCTCTGGTGTGTTCCACCGTTTTTTCCAGAGACAGTTTCTCGTACTCTTTTGTGTGATTGATATCGATCAGAGATTCCTGCACGGCACTGCGTTCATAATGTTCCAGAATACTGACCAGATCTTTTTTGCGGTTATTTCCGATAATAATGTCGATTGCAGAGTCTTCTTCCAGCTCAGTTCCTGCTGCCTGCACATAACATCCGGCTGCCACCACGATCGCATGCGGATTCATTTTCTTTGCTTTGTGCAGCATCTGTCTGGACTTGCGGTCTGCCATATTCGTCACCGTACAGGTGTTGATCACATAAACATCCGCCCCCGGTGCAAACGGCACAATCTCATACCCTGCTTTTTCCAGAAGCTGCTGCATCGCCTCCGTCTCATATGCATTTACCTTGCATCCCAGATTGTGGAATGCCGCTTTGCGTTTTTCCATATTTTATCCAATTCCTTTCTTTTAAGCTTGACAGTCTCCTCCGAAATGGGTATGATTAATGTATACAAAAACACATATTACAGGAGGTTTTATGACAATGAAAACTGTACAGATTTCTTTAAATTCGATTGATAAAGTAAAGTCATTCGTAAACGAAATTACAAAATTTGATTATGATTTTGATCTGGTATCCGGAAGATACGTAATCGACGCAAAATCTATTATGGGTATTTTCAGTCTGGACCTTTCCAAGCCGATCGATCTGAATATCCATGCTGAAGATGATTCCGATGTAATTCTTCAGGCATTAAAACCATACATCATCGACTGAAAAACTACATAAAATTTCAGATTTCTTTTGATTTTGATATTTTTAACTGCCGCAGTTCTCCTGCGGCAGCTTTTTTGTGACCATTTTTCCGTGTCTTTTTATTCTACCCAGAGTGTCTCAGCCGTATCGATTGCTTTTTTCACCATCTCGTCGATCTCTTCCTGCAGTTTCTCTTCACTGCGTTTGATCACTTTGATATTCGGTTTGGTAACCGGATGTTTTGCCACAAAGATCGTACAGCAGTCTTCGTACGGCTGGATCGATGTCTCATAAGTATCGATCTTCAGGGATACATCCACGATCTCCTGTTTATCAAAACCAATCACCGGACGGAATACCGGAAGGGTGCAGACTTCGTTGGTCGCTGCAAGACTCTGCATGGTCTGGCTTGCTACCTGTCCGATGCTTTCTCCTGTGATCAGTCCCAGGCATCCGGTCTCTTTCGCGATGTGCTCTGCGATACGCATCATGTAACGTCTCATAATGATTGTGAGTTCATCATGAGGGCATTTATCATAAATATACAGCTGAATGTCAGTAAAGTTTACGACATGCAGAACGATCGGTCCGCTGTATTTCGACACCAGACGTGCCAGGTCAACCACTTTCTGTTTTGCACGCTCACTGGTGTATGGCGGTGCATGGAAATAAACGGCATCAATCTTAACACCGCGTTTTGCGATCATGTAGCCTGCAACCGGGCTGTCAATTCCACCGGATAACAGAAGCATAGCTTTTCCGTTTGTTCCGACCGGCATACCACCAGGTCCCGGAATGATCTTTGAATAGATATAGATCTTTTCACGAATCTCCACGTTCAGGGTGATTTCCGGATGATGCACGTCAACGCTCATATTCGGAAACGCTTCCAGAATACGCTCGCCAAGATCTGCATTTAATTCCATGGAATTTTTCGGATAATTTTTTCTTGCTCTTCTTGCATTGACTTTGAACGTATGCTCTCCATCCGGATATACGCGTGCCATATAATCGATCACTTCCTGAGAAAGCTGATCAAATCCTTCATCATTTACTTTCAGTACCGGACAGATACCCACAATACCGAAAACTCTCTGCAGTGCCTCCACTACTTCTTCAAAATCAAACAGGCCTTCGCTCTCCACAAAGATACGTCCCTGTTCTTTTCGTACATTAAATTCACCTTCCACTTTCTTCAGTGCATGGCGAATCTGTTTTACCAGTGCATCTTCGAAGAGATAACGGTTTTTTCCCTTGATACCGATCTCTCCGTATTTGATTAGAAATGCATGAAACATAGATTTCTTTTCTCCTTTTCTTTTCCTGTATCGCAGTTGTTTCGTATATTCACAGTTACATCATATCTTTTAATGTCTGCTGTATCTGCGGAGCACCACAAGCAGTTCCTTTAACTGCTGCAGGCAGTATTCCAGCTCTTCTTTTGTTGTATTCTCACAGAAACTGAATCGCACGGTAGAATCCAGCAAATCTTTTTTCAGACCAATTTCTTTTAATACCGGACTGACCGGAAGTTTTTTGTTGGAAGAACATGCTGAACCGGAAGATACCTGAATCCCCCGCTCTTCCAGTGCATGGAGCAGCACTTCGCTTCGCACGCCTGCAAAGCTCACACTTACAATGTGCGGTGCTCCCTGATCCCCCGGAAGGCTGTTCAGAACCGTATCCGGTATTTTCTGCAGTTCTTCCATGAAAAACTGTTTCAGCTCACAGAGATGTGTCACTTTTTTATCAAAATCTGTGTAGGCTTCTTTTGCCGCACAACCAAGTCCGGCGATTCCAGGCACATTATCTGTCCCGGAACGCATCCCTTTCTGCTGGCCTCCGCCCAGGATCAGCGGATGGATCTTCACTCCGTTTCGAATATAAAGGAATCCGACTCCTTTTGGTCCATGCAGCTTATGTCCGCTGACCGAGAGCATATCAATGCCAAGTTTTTTCGGATAAATACGGTACTTTCCATAGGCCTGGATTGCATCCACATGCCAGAGTGCCTTTGGATTTTTTTCTTTGATGATCTTCCCGATCTCTTCGATCGGCTCCAGAGTCCCGATCTCATTATTGACATACATGGTGGACACAAGGATCGTATCTTCCCGGATCGCATCGGAAAACTTCTGAAGATCTATTCTTCCATAGCGGTCTACCGGTATGTAACTGACCTCAAATCCCTGCTCCTGAAGATAGATCATCGGCTGGATCACGGCAGCATGTTCGATCGCCGTTGTAATAATGTGTTTTCCGGCACGTTTGTTTGTCATCGCCGTTCCGATCAGTGCCCAGTTGTCTGACTCGGTTCCGCCAGAAGTAAAATAAATCTCTTTTTCATCTGCTTTTAAAGTAGCCGCAATGTCCATTCTGGCTTCGCGAAGATATTTTTCTGCCTCCATTCCCTTGTCGTGTCTGGATGACGGATTTCCGAAATCCTCCATCATCACTTTTACGACGATGTCACGCACACCTTCGGAACATCTTGTCGTTGCTGAATTATCCAAATATGCCTGCATTATTCTCTGCCCTCCAACTGAAACATCAGAACCGAAAGCACCGCCATACCGGCAGTTTCCGTCCGCAAGATCCGTTTTCCCAGTGTAATCGGGCTGATGCCATTTTCCTGTGCCAGTGCAATCTCACTTTCATCAAATCCGCCCTCCGGGCCAATGAAAATACCGATAGACTGCCCAGGCTGTATTGTCTCAAATATCTGTTTTGTCTTTTCCATGTCTTCCGCCAGCTCATAAGGGATCAGCGTGATATCCAGATTTTTTGCATAATCCACAGCCTGACCAAATTTCACAACCTCGTGGATATGCGGAATGATATTTCTCCTGGACTGTTTGGCTGCACTTTCTGCAATGCTCTGCCAGCGTTTCTGCTTCGCTTCCGCCTTTTTTGCATCCAATTTTACAACTGCCCTTTTCGTTGCCACCGGGATGATCTCATACACTCCAAGCTCTACTGCTTTCTGAATGATCAGTTCCATTTTATCGCCCTTTGGCAGCCCCTGGAACAGATAAATTTTCGATGGCAACTCACGGTTTGCCTCTTCCACCCACATAATGTGCAGATGTGCCACATCTTTTTCATATCCGGCAATTTCGCAGCGATACTCTTTTCCGGTACTTTCCTCATGGATGCAGATCTGTTCTCCAATCTGAAGGCGTAGTACATTTTTCATATGATTCAGGTCGCTTCCGCGGATGATGATCTCTTTTTCACCGATTGCAGATGAGTCTGCAAAAAAATCGTACATAATCTTCCTCCGGTACTATGCCTGTTTTCTTGCAGTGACAGAAACCCATTCGCCCTGATGTGTAACTTCCAGAATTTCCAGTCCTGCATCTTTTACTGCTTTTACGACAACGTCTTCTTTTACATCCAGAATACCGGAAGTAATATAAAGAGCTCCCGGTTTCATCTGATGGCAGATCACCGGCGTCAGTGGGATCAGGACATCTGCCAGAATATTTGCCGTTACAATATCATACTTTTCATATCCGACCTGATCCTGCACGGCTTTATCATCAATGATATTTCCGATCATCACATCCATGCTGCCTTCCGGAATCTGGTTTGCTTCCAGATTTTCTCTGGTAGCAGAGATCGCACATGGATCAAGATCCGTACCGACCGCATGACCTGCTCCCAGTTTCAGTGCTGCGATGGACAGGATACCGCTTCCGGTGCCGACATCCAGGATCTCCATACCGTCCTTCACATATTTTTTCAGCTGACGCATGCAAAGCTGTGTCGTCTCATGCATACCGGTACCAAACGCCGTGCCAGGATCAATATGAATGATCATCTTATCCTTATCTTCCGGTTTTACTTCTTCCCAGGACGGGATGATCAGGATATCATCTACATAAAACTGATGAAAATACTGTTTCCAGTTGTTGATCCAGTCCTTGTCTTCGGTCTGGGATTCTGTGATCGTTCCCTCTCCGATATCCACAAACATACGAAGCTCTTCCAGAGCATCTTTTACATTTGCAAGCAACTCTTCTTTATCTTCTTTCTCATCCAGGTAAAAGTTCAGATAAGCGATCCCGTCATCTGCCGGTCCGTCTGGAAGAATATCGACAAACATCTGCTGTTTGTCCTGCTCCGTCAACGGTACTTTATCTTCAATCTCTACGCCTTCCACGCCGGCTTCTGCCAGTGTGGAGATCACGATATCTTCTACTTCTGATCTTGTTTTTAACGTAAATTTATTCCATCTCATAAATGTCAAATATCCTTTCGTATATATAATGCCAGATTAACAAAATTTTTTATTTCAAAATGATGCTACACCGTTTGTTCCTGTACAAAATAGTATGATAATCCATACATGTCTGTTCGTACTTTACAGCCACAAAATAAGAGGTGTTTTTACACACCCCTTATCATAACATCTGTGCTTACTTTTTAAAAGTACTATTTTTCTTCCTTTTTCCGCTTCTTAAGCGTCAGTGCAAGTGCTGCTCCGGAAACAACAAGTGCTGCTGCCACCGGCACAACCGGTGTAGTATCCCCGGTCTTTGCTGCTGTATTGGTGCTGCCAGAAGAAGAGCTGCTGCTGCTTCCGCTTCCGGAAGTAGAACTGGATGTTCCGCTTTCATTTGCCTTAAACGTGATGGATTTCTTCACATCATCTCCCTCACTGTATACCCACTTCTTGCCATCATATACATATTTGCGGAATGTTGCCACGATCGTATAAGTGCCGGCCTGTGTCGGAGTCATCGTAAAGGTCTGTGTGGACTTATCTCCCTTCCAGGTTGTAGTATCCGTCAGTTTCCAGGAATACGGTACATATTTTTCATCATCTGCTGACGGTTTGTAATCCTTGTCATCCACATAAGTAGAACCGGTTGCTGTAAATGTCAGTGCCGTATTTAACTTCTGTGTGGAATTATCCGTTACACCGGTGAATTTCACATCACTCTCTTTTGCTTCCTGCGGAGCACGCAATGTCTTTACCGATACCGAAACCGGATCACTTGCCAGATAATTGTCGGATTCCGGGATTCTTGTATAAATCTTATAGCTTGTTCCCGCCTTCAGATCCTGCTCTTCACCGTCTACTTCATTGACATAGGTGATCGTGGAAGCTTTCTTCGCCAGTTTCCATTCATCATCCTTTGCCTTTTCCGAATAAGCATATTCCTGACCGGCTACGGTCTTGTATTTCAGATACTGATAATGACGTTCGGTCACTTCCGGCTTGGTCAGTGTGATGCCGAGGGATTTCATCAGTTCCTCAGTAAGAGGAGCCTTTGTGATCTCTGCGGAGATATCATCAACGGAAGCAACGGTGTAGCACTCTGCTGGATCACCGGAAAGTGTCACTTCTGCTTTGATATTCTTTGCTGTTGCCACATCCGCATGGTCATATACAAAAGTTGCTTTTGCCACAGCAAGAACATCTGATGCTTTGTCACCGTCTACGATACCGGAAAATCCGGATAAGGTACAGGTATCATCCGGAACATCGGTCGTACCGTCATACACTTTGGTTGCTTTGTTCTTAGATGTTGTGCTTGTTTTATTGACACTGATCAGCGGTGTCAGTTCTTTCTTTTCGATTTTATAGTTTACGGTTCCGGACAATATGTGATCATAACCAAAAGTATCCGTCACAAGCACTTCATTCAGACTAAACGATTTTTCATCCGGTTTTTCTTTTATATTTTTCTTTGTTACTTTATAACCTTTTGCTGTTCCGTCTTTCAGTTCCAGAGAAGAATCCATTGCTTCATCATAATCTCTCAAGGAAACCTCTGGCGTATAATCTTTTGCCGCACTGACAGTGATAATATCTACATTTTCCAGTTTTTCACCATATGTTGTCGTGAGGTCTGCTCCGACCTTTACAGTATACGCCGTCGCACTCTTGCCCTTTTTCAGATTACCGTCTTCGTAAGTGTAGTTCTGCTCTTTTGCAGTGATGCTGTCCGTTGTTTCCTCAGAAGAAGTAAAGGTAACTGCTTTGATGGAAAATGCTACGGTAGATGCAGGCTGAAAATATACAACTGCTTTTCCGTTGCTGTCGCTCCAGACCGTATTGGCATCCATGCTGACATCTGCACCATTTAATTGTACGTTATCAATCGTGCATACTGCATCTTTCTCTACGGTAAACTCCGATGCTTTTAACGTAAGATCTCCTGATTTTACATCATTTGTGACTTTACATGCAATAGAACCACCATTAAGAGAAACCTGTGTACTTTTGATCGTACCACTTCCAAATAATGTTCCACCTTCTACGGTTGTTTCAGCTACATCAATACTGCCCTTCAGATTTGCCTTACCATTGCTGGTCTTTGCGAACTGAACCTTTCCTTCTCCGCTGATCGTACCGATTATATTAGTCGTTGTTCCTTTCAAAACAATCGTCAGCGTTGCTCCAGATTTTACGATAACTTCTCCAAGAGAAGCACCATCACTTAAAGTTAATGTAACTGCTTTATCTTCCAAAATAGTATACTTTCCATTTTCATTTTTATAATCCACGTTCGGTGTACCATTCGGAGTTATTTTTCCGGCTGTCTTTACTTTTTTTCCAACCGCACCTTTTTTTTGTCCGGCTTCGCCTTCTGTTTGAGGTGTCTGCTCTGTTATCACTGCTTCGCTCTCAATAACTGCCTGTGACTCACTTTCCGGGACAAAACCACCCTTGATCTCAGTTTCTTTGTCTTTGTGATGTTTTGTCTCCTGGTTTTTTGTCTCTTGATGCTTTGTCTCTGTTTCTGTATTTGCAGACTCACTTTCTGTATCACTTGAAATAACCTGTACTGCCTGCGTATCGCCCTCAGAGCTGTCTTTTCCTGCCGCCAGCACAGATGCCGGAACCATGGAAACTGACAGGCTGAAAGACATACATATAATCATTAACTTTTTCAGTAATTTTAATTTCATATCCAACTTACCTGCTTTCACCAAATCTATGTATAAAGCTATAGTTATACCTATACATCATATTCTATTCTTTTCAAGCTTTCTTGTCAACGTCAGAAACCTTAAGTTTCTGTTACGTCATACACGAATCATGTTTCTGCATATCAAAACAGCAAGTATTTTTATGGTGAAAATGTTTCCTTTCCGATAACTTTCATGTACAAAAATGCACCGCGGATCTCTCCCGGGTGCATTTTTTGAATTTCAGCTTTTTTATTGTTCTCAGGGTCAGTCTTCAAATGTTTCTTTTATTTTTTCCATAAAGCTCTTCTTTTTCGGCTTTTCCTGTTTACTATCGTTAATCTTACCGTTGACTGCCTCATCATACTTACGCAGGTATTCCTTTGCCTCTTCGTTCAGCTTTGTCGGAACCTGAACAACAAGTGTTACATAATGGTCTCCGCGGATATTTTTGTTGCGAAGAGAAGGCACACCTTTTCCTTTAAGACGGATCTTGGTATCCGTCTGTGTTCCAGGTTTGATATCGTATGCCATATCGCCGTCTACGGTTGTGATATGGATCTGTCCGCCCAGTGCTGCCTGTGCAAAGGTGACAGGAGCAGTAGAATAAATATTCATATCCTGTCTCTGGAAGATCGGATGACGTTCTACCTGAACTTCAACCAGCAGATCCCCTCTTGGGCCGCCGTTTACACCCGGTTCACCCTTTTCACGAATACGGATGCTCTGTCCGTTGTCAATACCGGCCGGGATCGTCACTGCGATCTTCTTGCGGTTTGTGATGTAACCGCTTCCGTGGCAGTCCGCACATTTCTCTTTTACGATCTTACCGCTTCCGTTACAGTCCGGACAGGTCTGTACATTTCTTACCGTGCCAAACAGGGACTGCTGTGTATATACGATCTGACCTTTACCGCCGCATTTCGGACAAGTCTCCGGACTGGTTCCTGGTTTTGCACCTGTTCCATGGCAGGTTGTACACTCATCCTTCAGATTCAGATCCAGCTGTTTTTCGCATCCGAATACTGCCTCCTCAAAGGTAATCCTTACCGCTGTCCTGACATTGGCACCTTTCATCGGTCCATTGTTTGCACGTCTGCTGCGACCGCCTCCGAAAAGATCTCCGAAAATATCACCAAAGATATCTCCCATATCGCCGCCGTTGAAATCAAAGCCGCCGAATCCTCCGGCACCTCCGCCGCCCTGTTCAAACGCAGCATGTCCGAACTGATCATACTGTCTGCGTTTTTCTGCATCGCTTAACACGGCATATGCTTCCGATGCCTCTTTAAATTTCTTTTCTGCTTCTTTGTCTCCCGGGTTCATATCTGGATGATATTTTTTTGCAAGCTGACGGTATGCTTTTTTAATGGTAGCTTCATCCGCCCCTCTGTCAACGCCGAGAACTTCATAGTAATCTCGCTTATTCTCTGCCATCTTTAATCCTCCACATGCACGGCAACCTTCCAGAACCTGCCTGTTTGCAGTTCCTTACGGCCTGATTGCTGACACAAGGCAGGAATGAACACATCCCTGCCTGTGTATATTGTAACTGTTTAGCATCTTAACAGTTACGATGCAAAAATTTATTAAAAGTTACTTTTTTATACTTCTTTGTAATCACCGTCTACAACATCATCAGACTGATAGCTGCTGTTATCTGCTCCGGCATTCATATCAGGACCTGCCTGAGCTGCTCCGTTTGCCTGTGCCTGCTGCTCATACATCTTTGCAAATACTTTCTGAGCACTTTCCATCAGTTTTTCTTTTGCTGCTTTGATCTCAGCAACCTGTGACTCTGTCATTTCTTCCGGATTGCTCTTTGCGATCAGGTCTTTCAGTTCGTTCAAGTCAGCTTCTACTGCTGTCTTGTCATTTGCATCTACTTTATCGCCAACTTCTTCCAATGCTTTTTCGGTCTGGAATACCATAGCGTCTGCATCGTTTCTTGTGTCGATTGCTTCTTTTCTCTTCTTATCCTGAGCTTCATACTCAGCAGCTTCTTTGACTGCTTTGTCGATATCAGACTCAGACATATTAGATCCGGAAGTAATGGTGATGTGCTGTTCTTTTCCGGTTCCCAGATCTTTTGCGGATACGTTTACGATACCGTTTGCATCAATATCGAATGTAACTTCGATCTGAGGCACACCTCTTCTTGCTGGTGGGATACCATCCAGACGGAACTGACCAAGAGATTTGTTATCTTTCGCAAACTGTCTTTCACCCTGTACAACGTGGATATCAACAGCTGTCTGATTATCTGCTGCGGTTGAGAAGATCTGGCTCTTCTTGGTCGGGATGGTTGTATTTCTCTCGATCAGTCTTGTTGCAACACCACCCATTGTCTCAATAGACAGTGACAGCGGAGTTACATCCAGCAACAGGATATCGCCTGCACCGGCATCGCCTGCCAGTTTACCACCCTGTACGGAAGCACCAAGTGCTACACACTCATCCGGGTTCAGAGATTTGCTTGGTTCATGTCCGGTCAGAGCTTTTACTTTATCCTGTACAGCCGGAATACGTGTAGAACCACCAACCAGCAGTACTTTGGAGATCTCGCTTGCTGTCAGACCTGCATCTCTCAGTGCGGTGTTAACAGGTGTAGCGGTTCTCTCTACCAGATCGTGTGTCAGTTCATCGAATTTTGCTCTTGTCAGATTCATATCGAAATGTTTCGGACCTTCAGCAGTTGCTGTGATGAATGGCAGGTTGATGTTTGTGGTTGTTGCAGAAGAAAGCTCTTTCTTTGCTTTTTCAGCAGCTTCTTTTAATCTCTGCAGTGCCATTTTATCGTTTGACAGGTCTACGCCCTCATTTTTCTTGAACTCAGCCAGCATGTAGTCTGTGATCTTCTGGTCGAAGTCATCACCACCCAGTCTGTTGTCTCCGGCTGTTGACAGTACTTCGATAACGCCGTCACCGATCTCAATGATGGATACGTCGAATGTACCGCCACCTAAGTCGTATACCATGATCTTCTGTTCTTTTTCATTGTCCAGTCCATATGCCAGAGCTGCTGCGGTCGGCTCGTTGATGATACGTTTTACATCAAGACCTGCGATCTTACCGGCATCTTTGGTTGCCTGACGCTGTGCATCATTAAAATATGCCGGTACCGTGATAACTGCTTCGGTAACTTTTTCGCCCAGGTAGTTTTCTGCATCTGCTTTCAGTTTCTGCAGGATCATTGCGGAAATCTCCTGCGGAGAATATTTCTTGTCGTCGATGGTTACACGATAATCGGTACCCATATGTCTTTTAATAGAAGAAATTGTTTTGTCAGCGTTTGTAACTGCCTGACGTTTTGCAGGTTCACCGACCAGTCTCTCACCTGTTTTTGTGAATGCCACAACAGATGGTGTTGTTCTTGCACCTTCTGTATTTGCGATAACAACCGGTTTGCCACCTTCCATAACTGCTACACAGCTGTTCGTTGTTCCTAAGTCAATACCAATAATTTTACCCATGATAAATTCCTCCTGTTTTATTCTGCTTTTATACTGAATTTTGTCAACTTTTTAATTTAGTTTGCTACTTTTACCATGCTGTGGCGAACCACACTGTCACGGTACATATAGCCTTTCTGAAGTTCTTCCGCTACGACATTTTCGCCGTACTGTTCATCTTCCACATGCATCACTGCATTATGGAAATTCGGATCGAACTCATTTCCTTCTGCCTCGATGGCTTTTACTCCGAGCTCTTCCAGGCTTGCTACAAACTGTTTGTAGATCTTATCCATACCCTGTGCAAATGGCTGTTCTTTTTCCTCATCGGAAAGAGTTGCCAGTCCGCGTTCGAAATTATCGATCACCGGAAGCATCTTTTCAATGACACTCTTTGCACCGACCTCAAACATGGCTGCTTTTTCTTTTTCCGTTCTTTTACGGAAATTATCGAACTCTGCCATCTGGCGTTTCAGACGATCAGTCAGTTCTTCGATCTGCTCGTCTTTTTTATCTTTCTTTTCTTTTTTCTTACCAAAGAAGCCTTTCTTTTCCGGCTGTTCTTCTTTTGCGGCAGCTGTATCGCTTTCTGCCTTTTCCGTTTCCGGCTGTTTTTCTTCTCCTGCAGTCGGTTCTGCAGTTTTTTCTATTTCTTCATCAGCAGGCTTTGTGTTTTTTGTTTCCTCTGCCATACAATCACCTCTCTAGTTGTCTTCTTTTTTCTTACCAAATATATCATCCAATTGAGTTGTCAGTGTTTTTAAGGTACCGACAACTCTGTCATAATCCATTCTTTTCGGTCCGATGATACCGATCGTACCTCGCATACCATCGCCCAGCTCGTAAGTAGCTGTCACAACACTGCAGTCCTTCATCGTCTGCACCGGTGTCTCATTTCCGATGTAAACCTGAATGCCGGTGTTCTTGTCATCTGCCATCGTATCGGCTACCAGATCCGCCAGCTGTTTCTTTTCTTCAAAGGTACCGATCAGGCTGCTCGCCTTTTCACTGTCTGACAGTTCCGGATATTTGAAGATGTTCGTCGCTCCGCTTGTATAGATCTCCATCTCTTCTTCATCCATCTGGATCGCTTCTGCGACTGCATCCAGAACGCTGTTTACAACCTCGCTGTGGATACCAGCCTCCTCTTTGATCTTTGCGATCGTTGTCAGATTGATCTGATCCATCGTAAGACCATTCAAACTGGTGTTAAGCAGAATGTTCAGCTTCAATACCGTTTCCTGATCCAGTCCGTGATGAAGCGAGATCATTTTATTCTTCACTACGTTGCCTTCCGTAACAACAACAGCTAACAGCTGATCTTCGCTTACTATGGAAAGCTGGATAAACTTAAGCTTTGTTCTGTGATACTGCGGCCCTGTGATCATCGAAGCATAATTTGTGTTGGCTGCAAGGAACTGTGCCACACGCTTCAGGACCATTTCCATCTTATCCTGCTTTTCGATCATCAGCTCCTTCATTTCCGTTACCTGCTGTTCTTTCTCTTCCATCAGGTGGTTCACATACAGACGATAACCAAGGTCTGAAGGAATCCTGCCGGCTGAAGTATGCGGCTGGATGATGTATCCAAGCTCTTCCAGATCTGCCATTTCATTTCGGATGGTTGCGGAGCTCAGATTCAAATCCGCATATTTGGAGATTGTCCTCGAACCAACCGGTTCTCCCGTCTCCAGATACGTCTTGATGATCGCCTGAAGTATCTTCCATTTTCTCTCATCTAACTGCATCCTTGAATCCTCCTTCCTGTTATTAGCACTCATCTTAGTGGAGTGCTAACATCCTTGTACCTAAAATAGCACTACGCATATTCTTTGTCAAGAGGTTTTTTTCATTTTTTATAAAAATTGACTTTTTTCCGGAATGCGTTATACTAAAGAGGTCAGAAAAACAGAATCTGACCTAAAAAAACGATCACATAAAATTTCAGGGGGTTCTTATGAAACGAAAAACCACAAATCTTGTCATTGTACTGCTCAGTTTTCTGATTGCAGCTCTGATCGCACTGGCCGTATTTATGACCTGGTTTACAAAGGAACAGACCGCTTTTCTGGAAAAAAGCTTACGTGATGTGAAAAACGAACATTCTGTGCAGGATTCATCTGATACCGCAGACACTTCTGACCATATTGTCTCCTCTTCCTGTCATCACTTTCTTTTTGTCGGAGATTCCAGAACGGTCGGCATGGAGGAAGCCATGCAGGATTCCGATGATGCGGATACCTGCTCTTATATAGGAAAAGTCGGGGAAGGTTACTACTGGCTTGTGAACGAGGGCATCGATCAGCTTCGCACCTCTCTTTCCAAAGAGCCGGATGCTACTGTTGTGTTTAATCTTGGCGTCAATGATCTGAGTGAGATCGACCGTTATCTTGCGTTTTATCCTCAGATTTTTGCAGAATATCCGAACGCTTCTTTCTATATTATGTCTGTGAATCCGGTAGGCGATGCATGCTCCGGTGCTTCCAACGAAGAAATCCGGGATTTTAATGCAAAATTAAAAGAATCTTTTCCGGATCAGTACCTGGATTGCTATGATTATCTGGAACAGAATGGTTTTTCAACGGTAGATGATCTTCATTATACAAACGATACTTACCGTGCGATCCATGATTATACCGTAAGTGCAATTTCAGAAATGGAAAATCCGTAGGCATCATAGTTGGGGACTTTTGACACCCACATCATAAAATGGCAGAACAAACATTTCAGCTTGTTCTGCCATTTCTGTATAAAGCGAA
>NZ_JBKVNQ010000034.1:0-7745 GCF_046967715.1 Hominisplanchenecus sp. | reverse complement strand
ATAAAATGGCAGAACAAACATTTCAGCTTGTTCTGCCATTTCTGTATAAAGCGAACATTTGCAATTCGCTTTTCTGTTTTATCTTTATCCGAGCAAAAACTCAGAAAGCACCATGTTACTTAAATCAATCCCTTTTTCTGTCAGGGAAATGCGGTCCTCTTCAATTCTCAGCAATCCTTTTTCTGTGAGCTTTTGGATCTCCCTTTGGTAGATCACCGTCAGCGGACAGTGAAAATGCTCTTCAAATGCAGACAGGCTGACGCCTTCCATCATGCGAAGTCCCAAAAACAAGGTTTCTTCGATCTGATTGTCTTTTGTCAGCACCAGTAATTCCTTTTTTGAGAAATCCAGGTTTAAGTATTCCTGCAGATCATCGGTATTTTTATAACGGAGCGGATTCTGCAATGTGGATGCTCCAAGTCCAAAACCGATGTAGTCCACTCGTTTCCAGTATCCGACGTTGTGTCGGCATACATACCCTGCTTTTGCATAATTCGATATCTCATAACGATGATATCCATATTCGGAAAGAATCTCTGCCGTATCCTCGTACATCTGACGTTCCTCATCCTCCGAAGGCAAAAACTGCGGTTTTTCTCCGGCTTCTCTTTTTGCGGCATCCTGTCTGTAACGCTTTGCAAACGGCGTGCCATCCTCGATGATCAGACTGTAGGCGGAGATATGCTCCGGTCCAAGTTCACATACCTTTTTCAGAGTACAGCGATAGCTCTCTACACTCTGACCCGGAAGCGCCGACATCAGATCGACATTGATATTCGCAAATCCGATCCTTCTTGCCAGATAAAAATTCTCTTTGAACTGATTGTACGTGTGGATACGTCCTAAAAGCTTTAACTCCTCCTGATCTGCGGACTGCAGCCCCAGGCTTAAACGATTGATCCCTGCTTTTTGGTAAATCTGCAGTTTTTCTTCCGTCAGTGTCCCCGGATTGCATTCAATCGTAATTTCCGCATCTTCCCGGATATCCGGGAAACGCTCCCGGATCGCCTGCATGATCCGCATGATCTCACTGCCCTCCAGAACAGAAGGGGTACCGCCACCGAAAAAGATCGTAGATACCACGTAATCCTCCGCCAGATCAAACTGACGGATCTCTTCTATCAGGCAGTTGACATATTGTTTCTGAATTTCTTTTTCTGCCGGAAAAGACAAAAAATCACAGTATGCACATTTCCGGACGCAGAATGGGATGTGCAGATATAATTCCAGTTCTTTTTTCATATTATTTATCATCCAGCTTCAGCACGCTCATAAATGCTTTCTGCGGAATCTCCACGCTGCCGACCTGACGCATACGTTTCTTTCCTTCTTTCTGTTTTTCCAGAAGCTTTCTCTTACGGCTGATATCACCGCCGTAACATTTTGCAAGTACGTCCTTACGCATTGCTTTTACAGTCTCTCTGGCAATGATCTTGCTGCCGATCGCTGCCTGGATCGGGATCTCAAACAGCTGTCTTGGAATCTCCTCTTTTAATTTTTCGCACATCTTGCGTCCGCGTTCATACGCCGATCCTTCAAATACAATAAAGGAAAGGGCATCGACTTCTTCTCGGTTGACCAGAATATCCAGTTTGACAAGTTCGGAACGCTTGTACCCTTTCATTTCATAGTCAAAAGATGCATAACCTCTGGAACGTGATTTCAGAGCATCAAAGAAATCGTAGATGATCTCATTGAGCGGAAGGTCGTATTTGAGCAGTGCTCTTGTCTCTTCCATATATTCCATGCCAAGGTAAACACCTCTTCGCTCCTCGCAGAGCTGCATGATCGAACCGATGTATTCGGTCGTGACCATGATCTCGGCACTGACCATCGGCTCTTCCATATACTCGATCTCAGCCGGATCCGGAAGGTTTGCCGGATTTGTCAGCTCCATCACTTCTCCGTTTGTCTTATGGACTTTATAAACAACGCCAGGAGCCGTTGTCACAAGATCCAGATTGTATTCTCTCTCCAGACGCTCCTGAATGATCTCCAGGTGAAGCAGTCCTAAAAAGCCACAGCGGAAACCAAAGCCAAGTGCGATCGATGTCTCCGGCTCAAACTGCAAAGATGCATCGTTTAACTGCAGTTTCTCCAGTGCATCTCTCAGATCCGGATATTTTGCTCCGTCTGCCGGGTACATACCGCAGTAAACCATCGGATTTACCTTTTTATAACCAGGAAGTGGCTCCGCACATGGACGGTCTGCATCCGTGATCGTATCGCCGACACGGGTATCTTTGACATTTTTCAGACTCGCTGTGATATAACCTACCATACCGGCACGCAGTTCATCACACGGGATAAACTGTCCTGGTCCGAAATAGCCGACTTCTACGACTTCTGCCTCAGCTTTCGTCGCCATCATGCGGATCTTTGTGCCGCGTTTTACAGTTCCTTCTTTGATCCTGCAGAAAACGATGACACCTTTGTAGGCATCATAAAGAGAATCAAAGATCAGTGCCTGGAGCGGTGCTTTCGGATCACCCTGCGGTGCCGGGATCTTCTGCACGATCTGCTCTAAGACCTGATCAACATTCAGCCCGGTTTTGGCTGAGATACGCGGTGCATCCTGTGCCTCAATGCCGATCACATCCTCGATCTCATTGACCACGCGGTCCGGATCTGCACTTGGAAGATCGATCTTGTTGATAACCGGAATGACATCCAGATCGTGATCCAGAGCCAGATAAACATTTGCCAGTGTCTGTGCCTCGATGCCCTGTGCCGCATCGACAATCAGGATCGCTCCGTCACAGGCTGCAAGGCTTCTGGACACCTCATAGTTAAAGTCCACATGTCCCGGAGTATCTATCAGGTTAAATACATACTCTTCGCCGTCTTTTGCTTTGTAGATGATACGGACGGTCTGTGCTTTGATTGTAATGCCACGTTCTCGCTCCAGATCCATATTATCAAGTACCTGTGCCTGCATCTCACGGCTCGTCAAAAGGCCGGTCATTTCAATGATGCGGTCTGCCAGTGTGGATTTGCCATGGTCAATATGTGCTATAATACAAAAATTTCTGATATTCTTCTGATCTATACCTGCCACAATTCTATCTCCTTATTCCTAAACTTGCATTCTAAGTGGCATTTTAGCACATATTGTCTTTGTCTGGCAATCTTTTTCTGCTATCTGCCGGCAAGCACCCTGTCCAGGATATCTGCCAGCGGCTCCATGGCATTTTTCTCTTCTTCTACGGTGTTCAGCTGGCTGCCCGCCTCGATCAGCAGTGCCCGCGGCTTCAGATGCAGATTGTAGCGAAGACTCTGAAGATAAATATGTCTGGTGAACCCCGGATAATATTCCTGTGCTTTGATCTGAAGCTGAAAGGAAAACGCCAGATTCTCTTCAATATACGGATTAGGCAGATAGTCAACGTTTCCGTTTCTCGCAGTCCGGCTCAGCCCGTTAAAAAACATGATCTTCGCTACCTGTTTGCCATCGATCTGCGTGACCAGCTTCTCCCCATCCAGCCCATCCCGGTGCAGGTCGATCACCACCTCAACCGTTGGATTGGCCGCAAGAATGCTGCTGATCTCAGTCTCCGCCAGATTGTATGCCGTGTTGCGATCCAACACACCGTCTATCATGTCAAATACGCTTGTATTATGGATTACATTATATCCATACTTGTTTTCCAGCAGCTCTGTCAGATAATTTCCCATGCCCACAATCGTATCAGAAATATTTCCTTCTTCCGAATCTGCAAATGCTTCCTGCGAATGGGTATGATAGATCAGAATCTGCGGCACAGATGCATCTTTTTTTATGCGAAGATCCTGACCTGCAAGTTTCTCTGCATTGATCTGCTCCGGATCCGCTGTCGTAGATGCATCTACGGTATAATAATTTCCGACCAGCGTCTGGAAATCCTGAAGTTCTTCCATATTTACCGTTTCCTGCTGTTCTTTTGTTTCTTCGGTCTGTGCTTTTTTGTTTTTCTTTCTCTTTTTCTTTTTTACTGCTTTTTGAATGACCGTTTTTTCTGTCTCCTCCATGGATTCTGCTTCTGCCTTCTGCGGCATCTGATCCTGTGTGTTCTGTACTTCTGAAGACTTTTGCGTTTCCTGTGTTTTTTCACTTTCCGGATTTTTTTCTGTTTCTTCCCGTACCGTCAGCTGCGGCTCTTCTGATAAGAAATAGGACTCCTTGCTCTCCCAGTAAGTCAGAAGCGGAACGACTTCTTTTGTAAGCAGGGAAAGCCAGCTTTGATTCTCTGTACCTTTCACTGGTGCAAGTGTAAATACCGGTGCATAGAGCTGTGCTGTTTTCCTTGTCAAATTTTTGCCCCCGCCTGCGATCGACACACCCTTCACCAGAACATAAAGCCCCAGGCCGAAAATGACTGCCCACAGACTTCCGTGTATCCAGTTTTTAAAACGCTTCATGCCCTCACCTCATTCATTGCAATATATGAGGTGTTTTTTTTCATTATGCAAGCTGAAGGGCAAGATTGAGCCCTTCTGAAATCGTATAGCTCAGACGTTTCACCGTCTCATCAATATCCTTGGGCGTCACAAACATCGTATTTAAATGTGATGGAATCCTTTCTTTGATCAGCTGATATTTCTGTGCATAATCTTCCATATCAAGGGCATGAATCAGGCTCTCCATCGTATCATTGACAATGGTTGCCGCATCTACAACAGTGGGCACGCCGATGGCAATGACCGGAATGCCAAGAACCTGTTTATTTAAACCATTTCTGTGATTTCCGACACCGGAACCCGGATTGATCCCGGTATCTGTGATCTGGATCGTACGATTCAGCCTGCGTGTACTGCGGGCTGCCAGAGCATCCACTGCAATGATCAGGTCGGGATGCGTTTCCTTTACCACGCCTCTGATGATTTCCAGCGTCTCCATGCCTGTCTGAGCCATCACGCCCGGAACGATGCCGCTGACCGGATTTCGCTGTTCTTCCCCAAGCGAAGCTGCCCCGAATTCCCGGATCATATGCCTGGTGATGCAGATGTTGCCAACCACATAAGGTCCGAGTGCATCCGGTGTCACATCCCGGTTTCCAAGTCCGACGATCAGCACCGATTTTTCCCCTTCTCCCATCAGACTTTTCAGATGTTCTGCCAGTTTCTGCGATATTTCCCGGTGATAATCCTCATCCGGTGCCGACATATTCGGGGCTTCCATGGTAATATATGTCCCGACCGGTTTCCCCATCGTTTTTGCCCCGTTTTCTGTCTCGATCACCACCCTGGTCGTATGGATCTCCAGTTCTTCATCATCCTCCTCTTCAATCCGCACACCCCGAATTTTTACGTCATCTTCTTCAAAACTTTCTCTTGCTTCCAGTGCGAGGTCTGTTCTGATACGAAATCTTCCAAACATGCTCTGTTCCCTCCTGCTGTTTCGTTTTTTTGCCTGATTTTGTTTCCATCTGATCTGCTTTTATCAGTGTCTGTAATTCTTATCGAAATATTCCATATTTTTTCAAAATTTGATATTGACATTTGGCAGGCTTTGGTTTAGACTATGAGAGTATGTTTGAAGTATGTTCATTAGAACGTCCGTGTCCGGCTTTAATGTAACAGAAATCATATCATTTTATAGAAAAATTAGAATAAAAAATTGGAGGTGTACAGATTGGCTAACATCAAATCCGCAAAGAAAAGAATCCTGGTTAACAGAACAAAAGCTGAGCGTAATAAATCTATCAGATCTGCTGTTAAAACTGCTATCAAAAAAGTAGAGGTTGCAGTTGTTAACAAAGATAAAGAAACTGCAGTAAATGCACTGGGTGCTGCTACAGCTATCATCAACAAAGCTGCATCGAAAGGCGTTTATCACAAAAACAACGCTGCTAGAAAAGTTTCTCGTTTAGCAAAAGCTGTAAACAGCTTAAATTAAACCAATTTTTATAAATATATAACCCATCAGGTACCGTCAGCCTGATGGGTTTTTTATTTTGAAGGCAAAAATACTCTTATCAACTCGAATATTTGACAAGCAGAAGCTCCACGCTCATCACATCGTTCATACGCCCTGTTTTGACTGCCTCTTCCATCCTGACGCAGTCCTGTAGAGCTTCTTTTAAGGTTTTCAGTGAAAAGTATTCTGCCTGTCGCAGACAGTTCCGCACAATAAATCCTGCCATTTTCAGACGCTCCGAAATCGTTTTTGCACTGTATCCTTCCTCGGAAAGCTCTTTTACCTGCATCAGAAGATTAAACTGGCGTGTGATCAGATAGAGAATACGCATCGGCGGTTCTTTTAATGCCAGCAGATCATAGTAAAGCTCCATAGCTTTCTTCTGCTTTTTCTCTGCCATCGCATTGATCATATCGAAAATTTTATTTTCCGTCTGCTCACTGCAGATCACTGCGACATCTTCTTCGGTAATGGATTCTTTCTCCATACAGTAACAGATCAGTTTTTCCAGTTCCTGGCGTATCCGCTCCATATCCGTCCCCGTTTTTTCCAGAAACTGTTTCATCGCACCGGAAGTGATCATTTTTCCCTCTGTTTTCAGTATACCAAGTATCCATCTGGTCAGCGTCTGTTCGTTCTGTGCCGTAAACTCAACCACACTGCCTTTTTTGCTGACTGCTTTATAGAGCTTACCTCTTTTGTCTACTTCACTTTCCACAAACAGCATGATGGTTTCCTCTGGTATGGACGGGATGTATTCTGCCAGCTGCTGATTAGCGTTCTTAAAGAATCCGCTGTCCTCGATCAGAAGCAGGCGATGTTCTGCAAAGAACGGCATGGTATCCGCCTGTGCGATCATTTCCTCTACATCGATGCCTTTTCCACTGTAAATGCTCAGATTGATGGTATCCCCTTCCGGAAGAACTGCATCTTTCAGACGATTTTTGTATTGCTGTTTCAGATAGGCTTCTTCCCCATAGAAGAGATATACCGGCTTAAAGCTTCCTTTTTTGATATCCTCCACCACAGACTTCATATGGTTTCCTTTCTTTTGTCATGGCAGCGAAAGCAGATTTTATCCGCAGTTACATACCGGACTTCTTTTCTTCCCGCCTCCTGCGTGTCATAAGACCTCCGATACGGCCGGTTTCCTTCGCAGTCAGAGCTTTCCAGCCCTGCTCCATAACTTTATCGAGAAGTCCGAGCTCTTTTGCGATCTCATACTTTAATTCTTCTTCCGGTGCCAGATTATTTAAATCAATTTTTTCTTTTTTCTTAGACATATAGACCATACCCCTTTCTTTTCTGGAGTATGGCCTGATTTTTCATTTACTATTCATATGGACATGAAGTTTGAGGCAAAAAGTCTTTTGACCCAAATTTTAACCTTTTAACCCTGACATCATGCTATGGTTTCAGTACTCTTCCGGCATGATAATCGCTGCAATGATATACAGGATCAGTCCAGTACTGGTGCAGCCAAGCAGCACACATAACAGACGCACGATCGTAGGATCAATGCCAAAATATTCGCCGATTCCGCCGCACACGCCGCATAACACTCTGTTTGTTCTTGATTTGTAAAGTCTCTTTGGTTCCATAATCTTTCATCCTTTCATAATTAATTATGATATGTTTATCCTATGTTTCTGTAACTGATTTGTACCTTTGTCGGCTTTCGTATTATTCCACCGATATCTCAGACAACGTTCGAAATATCTTCCAGAATTTTTTCCGGAATATCCTGCACGCTCGGAAATTCCTGCATGTCTTCATAGAGCCTGCCGCTGCCTGCTCCCACTGCAAATGCTGCCGTACAAAGTCCGATGCCGCACACCAGCAGGAGCAC
>NZ_JBKVNQ010000033.1:14799-31784 GCF_046967715.1 Hominisplanchenecus sp. | reverse complement strand
CCGGATTATAGGTTGGATCCACATCTGCACATTCTCTTTCCACTGCATATCCGCCCTTCATGATAATCGGTTCTACATCTTTTCCAAATCCTGTATTATCATTTGTCCCGATCATTCCCCCGTCATACGAAATACGCTTACCATTGTACTGTAAATAGTTGTCCAAATACTTAACAAAATGCTTTTTTCCATTTCCATCAAATCCTACCAAATAACAGCCATCTTCTGAAAAATTTTCGATAATATCCCAGAAAACGTTAATATAAACTGTACAGTTCGGATTATTACAATAATCATTATTATAAATCTGGTTCTTATCTATAACCTGACCATTTTTCATAAGAATCTGCTTACCCTCATCGTACATTCCTAAACCATTTGATTTGAGAAAACATCCATCCCCCAATGAATATATCCTGCTTCCTGTAAAACCTGTCAGCAGTTCACCGGTATTTATATCCATGACTGCTGTTTCCTCATCCACATTTTTTACGCATATCCTTGAACCACTGGTATTGCTTGTAATACTTCTGTATTTACATACTCCATCCCAAAGTCCTTTTGAATCCACAATACCATATAAATTTTTGTCAGAATTTTCATCCCGCTTCATCGCCTGGAAAAACTTATCATCCGACTCGCGTATCGATTCATCCGAAAAATCCGTATTAAACGCATTTCTATCAATATCGTCATACTCCGCTTCGTACAGGATTGTTGCATCACTCTTAAGCATTCCCACTTTTCCGTCTTTTACAAATCGATAAACATCTGTCACAGCTCCCTCGCCATCTCTATAAGGTTCCGGCTGCTCATCCAGATCATATTCAAAATATTTCCCGGTTGTCGCATTGTAGATGTCATATTTTGGAGTCTGCGTCTGTGGTTTCTTAATATAATACAGGCGATCACCCTTATACGAAAGTCTCCAGATTGCATCCACAGAACTATACGACGTCGTTCTCTCCCAGTCGTCATAAATATGCTCATTTTCATCCCAGTCTGTATCCGTACCCGAAACTACAAAAGTCTGGACTATTCCACTCTTTCCAATCAGATAAACATTGTCATCGTACTGTGTCTTCTTTGCACGCACAACAACCAGTCCCGGATAATCTGCAACAACCTTTGCATTTTCCGTGTCCGTGATCTGAACATGCCAGCCTTTTACACTTTCATCTTTAATATCATTGTTTGCCTCCTTAATCGTAAACGGAAGCGTCTCCTTCGTCTGCTGCTCCTTCACAGGCTGCGTCTCCGCCGCAAAAACAACCGGCGAACTCGTAAGCAGCATTGCTGCACTCAGCAGCGTACATAAAATTCTTTTTTTCATGTGAACCTCCTTTTTTACTTTTCATTTCCTGTGAAATCAAAACAATTTCACAAGTTTCCCTTTTTCCTATCATCACACTCAGTATAACAAAATTACCATTCTTCGATACTGCAAGTATGATGCTTTTCACTATCATAACTAATCCCGACTAAGAGAATCTTACTTTCATATCCCGATAACGCACCCTGGTATCGTTTCTCTTTTATCTGCCTGATCACAGTATCTGCTGATTGATTATATTTTAATTCCACAATCATTGCTGGGCGATTCCCGGCATTTGCCCTTGGCAGAAAAACAAAATCAGCAAATCCTTTTCCGGCCGGCATTTCTCGAATAATAGTATAATATGCCGGTGCAGTAAAATACGCCATTGTAAGCACACAGCTTAAAGAGTTCTCATCGTTGTACTTTAATATAGAAGTATACGTATCATGTGCAAGCTCGATAAGTTCAGCTACTTTCTCAGTGTTACCACTAATCGTTGCCATAAGTAATGTATCACATTTGGAAATTGACGCAGCAACATCTTTCCATTCTCCTGTTTTTAACGCGGATTGAAACGCCTTAGCCACTTCATAATTTGGAATATAGGCACTTAAAATATCTGCATCATATCCAAGATATCCAAGATGAATGAGAGCAGTTAACGCATCATCTTTTGAATGAATTTCTGCCAGATCATTTTGGAAACATTCCGTATCCACCATGACTTTTCCACCGGATAGCATTGTAAGGACATCCTCTTTCAATCCTGAATAATTCATCATAATAAAGTTATTAATCGTGCCAAAAGCAGAGGTATTTCGCCAATAGGAATCAAAATCATGATATTTCATCGCCTGTGATACGGAATTTGGATTATACATGTGCATTCCATCGATCAGATATCCATTGTACCATTCTTTTGTAGTTTCAAAATCCATATCATATCTTTTACATAAAGCCTTAACTTCTTCTTCGGTAAAGCCATAGTATTTCGTAATCGGTCTGGATTTTAACATAGTATATTCTTCAAAGTTGTTTAAAGCCGATTCATCCTTTATTTTCTTAATTGGCATGATACCTGTGATATATCCAAGTGCTAAAAAGGATTTTGATTCTTCTGACTTAAACAAAGAATGGAGAAACTGTAAATATTGATGGATCAAATCCTGATCTGTACTGTTTCGTACCACACAATCCCATTCATCAATGATAATCACAAAAGGAATCCCTGTTTTTTTGTATATTTTCATGAGTACATAACTGATACGATCCCGTTCATCAAATTCTTCCGGGTAATCCATTTTCAATTCTTTAAAAATATCTTCTATTATCTTTTCTACAATATCCTTTTTATGAAAATCCCAAAAGGACGAAATATCCAAATGGATTACATTGTACTTATTTCTGTATTTTTCATAATCTGGATCTGATGCAATCTTTGTACCTTTAAACAATTTTGCAGAATCACTGCCAAGACTATAATAAGCATCAATCATCCCCGCAGCATGTGACTTTCCAAACCGTCTGGCATGACTGACAGCAATACAATTTTTAGGTGTTCCAATGGCTCTGTTCAAGTATTTTAGTAATTCTGTTTTATCCACATATATTTCATAATTTCTATCTTTGGTAAAACTCCCATTTCCTGGATTAAAAAAAATACCCATCGTACCCCTCCTTTTACCTTACATTTCCCTTTAAAACTAAAATCCTTTCACAAGTTTCATTTTCCTATTACTACATTCAGTATATCGAGAATTTACAGACCGCACAAGCTTTCTTTTTCGCACATTTTGTAAAAAACAAAAGCGACCATCTGATGTAACAGTTGATCGCCTTTGTTTTATTGTGAAAAATATTTTATCAGATTTACATTCTGCTTTTTATTCAGAATGGTCCTCTATAAATTTTTCTAAACTCGGAATTGCTTCGATATCCCTTAATACCTTCTCTACTTCTGATTTTTCCCATTCCAGATCACTTATTTCTCATTTTTCAACAAAGAGAGACTTTTTAATCTAAGATGTGATTACATTTTTCGCTTGCATAATTGGTATTTTTCTGATAGAATATCAAATCGAAATAAAACGGTTATTTATATTGGAAACGCACATCCCCCGGATGATAACGAACAACACGTAGCTCATTATCAAAAGGAGGATATTTTTATGCCAAAAACTAAATTTGAAGACGCAATTTACACAATTATCATGGCTACCATTATGGTCTACGGAATGATCGTATACAATGTAGCTCTGAATACCGGTGGTGTATCCGGTCAGACCTTTCTGCTGGCTACCCATGAAATGATCATTATGGTTCCGGTTGCCTTCGTCCTGGAATTTTTCATTGTCGGAAAAATTGCTCAGAAGCTCGCATTCACCGTAATGAAACCTACCGATCGTCCACAGTTCATCACCTATGCCATTTCTATCTGCATCTGCTGCATTATGTGTCCGATCATGAGCCTGGTTGCCACCATTCTCTTTAAAGACCAGCACACATTCGGCACCTGGATCCAGACCTGGGCCATGAACTTCCCGATGGCAATCTGCTGGCAGATGTTCTACTGCGGACCGCTGGTGAGATTGATCTTCAGAACGATTTTTCGCAAGAAGTGACATCCTCCCCCACCTATAGAGGTGGGGGCTTCCCTAACCTCGGCGGGTTTGGTTCTCGTTCGATAGTACCAACGTGCTAAGCATAAGCGAGCTAACCCCGTGTGTCCCACGGTTTCTATTCTATTGAGTTTCTGTCATGCAATTACTAACCGCATTCCCTCATTTCTGATATTGATAGCCGCATTTACATCTCTGTCGTGATGAATCCCGCACTGCGGACAATCCCACTTTCTGAGGGCAAGATTTTTCGTTTTTGTGTTCTTGTAACCACAGGCGGAACAGATCTGACTGCTTGCGAAAAATTTATCCACCTTCACTAACTTTTTCCCCTGTTCCTCTAGTTTGTATTTTAAGAATGTTGTGAACATCCCCCATCCGTTATCCGAAACAGATTTTCCAAAATTCAGTGACCGTGACATTGCTTTCATATCCAGATCTTCTATACATATACAATCATAGGCATTGGTTATCTGTCTTGATTGCTTATGTAAAAAGTCTTTTCGTTGGTTGGAAACCTTTTCGTGGAGTTTTGCTACCTTGATCCTCTGCTTGCTGCGGTTGTTCGAACCTTTTTGCATTTTGGAAAGCCTGCGTTGTTCTCTCGCTAATTTTTTCTCCGCTTTCCTATAATACCTCGGATATGCAGGCTCATTCCCATTACTGTCACGATATAATTCGTGCATGGAAAAATCCAGACCTAAAAAACGCTGCATCTCCTTTTCCTGTACCTGATCTTCGTACTGAAAAAGAATACTTGCATAGTATTTTCCGCCTGGTGTCTGGCTTACTGTCACAGATTTCAGTCTGTATCCATTCAGAACAGCCCTGTGCTGTTTTAATCTGACTTGTCCGATCTTAGGCAATTTCAAATATCCATTCGATATGGTTATGTTTCCATTGATGCAGATCGTTGAATAGCTGCTTTTATTACGCTTTTTGGATTTGAACCTTGGGAAACCTGTTTTTGGCTGTTTGAAAAAATTCTGGAACGCCGTATCAAGATGTCGGAGCGATTGTTGCAATGCGATACTGTCTACTTCCCGTAAAAATGCATATGCTTCCGTTTTCTTCATCTCAGCCATTTCTTTTGCACAGACAGTGTAGGTTACATTGGCTTTGTTTTCTTCATACTGCTTGATCTTTCTATCAAGCCAGTGGTTGTACACCATTCTCACACAGCCGAATGTCCTGGCAAACAAAATCTTCTGTGCATCATTGGGATATATTCTGAATTTATAGGCTCTGTTTGCCACGCGGTCACTTCCTTTTTCGTTCCTTTTCTCCCTGGCTTTCTATGTATTTTTTGAGCACTTCAATGGGTGCACCACCGGTTGTAAGCAGACAAAAACTCTGACTCCAGAAACGTTCTTTCCACAACTTTTGCCGTATCTGTGGAAATTCCTTCTTAAGAAGTCTGCTGCTTGCACTTTTATATGCATTTATGAACTTGCTTATTTCCGTATTTGGGTGTGCCCTGAAAAGTATATGTACATGGTCTTTGTCGTGATTCCATTCTTCAAGAGTGATATTGTAATTTGGAGCAATATACTCAAAGATCTCTTTTGCCCTGCCAGACATAGTATCATCAAAAACCTGTCTGCGGTACTTGACCACAAGCACAAGATGATAGTGCAGCAGGAATACTGAATGTGCATTATTATCTAAATTCATTGTATTTCACCATTTCTTTATGATTCGACTGAATATATTATACTATGATTAGAACACAATATCAAGAGGATAATGGCAGCAATTCATCTCCCACCTTAGAGGTCGGAGGTTTGCAAAAGAATAGTATTGCATGTGCAAATGAACCGCATTGTAAAACATGGTGTGCAAAATAATACAGCCATGATGAATCCAAAAACAAATCACTTTGACGTGGATTGTTTTCGACTCATCATGGCGTACTATTTTACATATAAGTTTTCTTAATGCCCATCTTCTTGCCCTTCGGACAAGAAGCATCCCTCGCTTTAAAAGGCTCGGTCAATTTTCCAGAAATTGCGACAATTCAGTTATCTCCTGTGCTTCTTGTTTCGAAAATCCTTTTTCAAGAAGTTTTTTGTATACACGGATTTTTTCTTCGTGGATTCCCTCATTTCTGCCTAACTTTCTTCCTTGTTTCACTCCCTGTTCCATTCCCTTTTCTATTCCCTTTTCCATTCCCATTTTTTCGAGTCTTTCCGCCACATCACACATACTATGCACTCCTCTCTCTTTCTGAAATATTGCCTGGTAGCGTTCATCCCCGGTCATTACCCGGAGCAATTTCAGTACTTCATCTATATGCCTGATTTCCGTTGGATCATCCGGGATATAATCCTTATGCTTTCTTTTTTGAACAAAGAAATTTGCCACGACTTTAAAATCACTGTGGAAACGGCTGATCTCCTCTTCTGTAAGCCATGCGATCTCAAATACTTTCATTTCATAATCATTGATGTACTCTTCCAGTCCTTCCGGGATTTTCATCAACCCTTTGATATTCTTTTTGCCATACCAGTGATGATCCGTACCGAAGTACAATACAATTGTCATGACCGGCAGGATCTCTTTTCTATTCTCCAATAGCTGACTGCGATATGCTGCACCATCATATCCGATAATACGGAACGGCATATATTTTTTCACATTGCTCTGGTTTTCGATCCCGCAGATCGCCAGTTCGACTTTTTTCTCTTTCCAGTATTTTATGACATCCCTCTCCAGTTCATGGACTTTTCCATCTTCTGCTTTATATTGAGAGTGGACTTTTGCATTTTCCAGAGATTCCGGCAGAATCCGCTGTTCTCCTTTAAAAATCAGTCCGTTTATGATATCTGCAAATACATCATTATAATCTTCCAGTAATTTCTCTGTAATATCTTTTTGTCCCATAGGCTGCTCCTTTGCTTTTTGTATGAATCCAGGCTAAATATACGTGAGACCCGGTGCACGCTTCTGGTCAGCTTTGCTGACATTTCCCTGCTACAAAACAGCCTTGGATACCGGGATTGTGAAACTCTTTGTCTAAGAAGCAATTTGCAAATATCGGTTGTCAAAAAGTTTTCTTAAGATATCACTTTTGTATTTTCAGCCGCTCTGTGCAGGTATGAAGTTTTTTTGGATTTTCCTGCCGAACGGCAATGAAAGTCAGATAGAATTAGATTTAAAACTATTTTGTGATTATTATACTTGAATAAGCGATCTTTGTCAATCCAAATCAGAGAAATATTTTTTTAATAATCTTCCGCTTCAGAGTCCCCATCATGGTGTACTATTTTACATATAAGTTTTCTTAATGCCCAACTTCATCTTGCTTTTTTCCCATCTTAGTCTTATATTATCCTTAACTACACCTTTCTCCCTTCTAAGATACGCTTGGGATTTTTCGACTTTCGAAAGGAGGATTTTTATGGGATTTTGGATTTTTATGTGCGTAACAGTTCTGCTGATTCCATTCCTGATGATCAGCTTTGGCGGACTTTTTTCCAGAAGTGCTCCAAAGGAAATCAATTCCGCTTTTGGCTACCGCACTTCCATGTCTATGAAAAATGCAGATACCTGGCAGTTTGCCCATCACTATTTTGGGAAAATCTGGCGTACCCTTGGCTGGATTCTGATCATACCTTCTGTCATTCCAATGCTTTTTGTAATTGGAAAAGGCAATGATCCGGTCGGCAATATGGGCCTGATCATCACCTTCCTGCAGTTGATTCCGCTGATCCTTCCGATTTTCTTTACCGAAAAGGCTCTTCGGGCACATTTTGATCGAAATGGAAATCGCATTTTTTAGAGAGTCAGTCTCATCTGATTCCACACTACATTTCCATGTGCGGAATCAGAGACTCCTTCATTTACAAAACCAAATTTTGCATAATATGGAACCAGCCTGTCCTTACACGTAAGTACAAGACCTTTTCGTCCCTGCTTCTTCGCATCCTGGATTGCTCTGCAGATCAGTTCTCCCGCATATCCATGCCTGCGACAGGCAGGGATTGTATTTACGCCGAAAATCATCTGCCATGCTCCATGCTCATTATGCAGCTCCGCTTTTTCATACATTTCATCCGTCAGATCTGCTTCATCCGTAACAAATCCATCCACAAAAGCAATCAGTTTCTCCCCCTCAAACATAAGCCAGAAATGATCACTATAATGTTGCAGCCTTTTTGCAAACTCTTCTTTGGTTGCTGCCTCTGCCGCCGGGAAACATTCTGCCTCCACAGCGGCTATCATTTCCAGATCATCCATTGTTGCTGTTCTTATCTTCAATTTTTTGTCCTTCCTCATCAAATGCACACTTTTTCTATCATGCACTGATGTTTCTTTGTTTTTTTGTCATAATTAATGCCTACTAACAGTATCTCTCCTGTATATTGCCGAACAAATTCAAAATATTTTTTCTCTTTTATTTGATTCAGTGCCGTTTGTGCATTTTTATTCCATTTAAGTTCCACGATCAATGCCGGATAATCTTGTGCATATTCTTTCTTCGGAATAAATACAAAATCTGCAAATCCCCGTCTCGTCGGCAACTCTCTGATAGGTTTAAAATAATATTGAACAGCACTCAGATAAGCAATAAAAAGTACACTGCTCAAAGAATTTTCATCGTGATACTGTATTATAGATGCATATTCCATATGAATCTTTTCTATCTCTTCTGCAACCACGTCACATTCCATATCAAGCGTAGCATCCAGCAATTTTGCAGACGCTCTCTGAAAAGAAATAAGTTCGCTCCATTGCTTTCTTCTGGTTGCTTTCACAAGTTCCTGCCATCAAAATCCATATTGATCAATGACACAATCGATTCATATGTTCCTGTTTCTGACCAGTAACTTTGAAACTGGTTCCATGTCAGACTTTCAACTACAGCTTTCGGATTGTAAACTTGCTGTCCGTTCAATAAATATCCATTATACCATCGTTTCATCTCTTCAAAATTTCTATCTTTGTTTTACGATTCCTTTTCACTCTTTTTTTGATTTTAACATTGCCACACTTAAAGTGCAAGGAAAGCCAGGACGATCAAATATATAATCAGAAAAACAAGTATTAATTCCTCATTTTTTCAGTCAATCTGGTGTTTTTTGTTCCCTTTCTCGTCTCGTAACATCACTTATTATGCAGTATAATTCCCTTGTTTTCTTTTTATTCATATGTATACATTTATGCATAAAGCGTTTATTTTTATGCATAAACACCATTATATGTGATGTTTTATTTAGAAAGCACCCATTTATTTCTCTTGCAATATTTCCTTTTTTACTGCAAAATATACTTTGGATAGCCTGCATCTCCTTATATGCAGCGTATATCCGACGGTTTACAGGCTGTAAACAGCATTCCTGTAATAATTATATGTCTGTTTTGGGTCAGATATGAAGCTTTTCTCAATACTCATATTCCCGAAAAACCTTGATTTTCCGGCATTTTTTGCAATATGAAATCGTTCCCACATTATTTCATTTTCTTATGTACAATATATTGGAAATTCATATTTAAGCCTCTAAAACGGACATTTTAACGGAAACTTGTAACCAGAAATCTGTTTCTTTTTACCGTAGCAGATTTCCTCTTTACTGTTTTTTCAAAGGAAGGTGTTACATATGAAATTAACAATGTTAGGAACCGGAAACGCACTTGTAACCGAATGTTACAATACCTGTTTTGTCCTGGAAGAAAATGAAAAATATTTTATGGTGGACGGCGGTGGCGGCAGCACCATTCTTCATCAGTTAAAACACGCCGGTTTTAACTGGATGGATATGCGTGAAATCTTTATCACCCACAAACACATCGACCATCTGACCGGTATCATCTGGATGATTCGCGTGATCTGCCAGAATATGAACAGTGGCAAATATGAAGGAGAAGTCACTATTTATGGTCACGCAGAGGTTATTTCCCTGCTCCATAACCTGGCCGAACAGCTCCTCCCAAAGAAACAGACTCGTTTTATCGGCGACAGGCTGCATCTGATCTGTGTTTCCGACGCTGAAACTCGCACTATCAACGACCGAAATGTGACCTTTTTCGATATCGGATCCACCAAAGCAAAGCAATTTGGCTTTTCTATGGAACTGAGCAGTGGCAAAAAGCTCGTCTATTGCGGCGATGAGCCTTATAACGACTGTGAAAAGCCTTACGCAAAAGGCTGCGAATGGCTCCTGCACGAAGCTTTCTGCCTCTACTCCGAAAGAGACCTTTTCAACCCTTACGAGAAGCACCATTCAACCGTAAAAGACGCCTGTGAACTTGCCCAGAAGCTTCATGTTCCGAACCTTGTTCTCTATCACACAGAGGACAAAAACATCCAGAACCGTAAAGAACTGTATTCAGCCGAAGGAGAATCTTATTTTTCCGGCAATCTTTACATTCCGAATGATCTTGAATCCATCGAAATTGTATGATTTTCAGCAATAACTATTGGTTTTTATCTGATTTTTTTAATTTAAATATATAAGGATGCCCTGGCATTCTTGTTGCGGATACTAAATTTTATTGATAAATGAGGCAAATAATGAAAACAAAAACAAACTATTTAAACATCCTGAAAGAAACCTTTATTCTGACGGTTGCTGTTGCGATCATTGCCGCTGCAGTTTACTTTTTTCTTGTTCCAAGTCATACCTCCGTCAGCAGTATTTCCGGACTTGGTATTGTACTGACAAACTTTATTCCGCTCCCTCTGTCTGCGATCAGCATGATCCTGAACATTACTCTCCTGATCATCGGTTTTTTCACCTGTGGCAGGGAATTTGGCGTTAAAACCGTTTATACCAGCATTATGCTTCCATTCTTCCTCTGGCTCTTTGAAATGATCCTGCCAGATTTTGGCTCCATGACAAACAGTCAGGAACTGGATGTGCTCTGCTATATTCTCGTTGTCAGTGTCGGATTAAGCATCCTTTTTAACCGCAATGCTTCTTCCGGCGGATTGGATATTGTTGCAAAAATATTGAATAAATATGCACATATAGATTTAGGAAAAGCCATGTCTCTTTCCGGAATGTGTGTTGCACTTTCTGCCGCACTCGTCTACGATAAGAAGACCGTAGTGCTCAGTATCCTCGGAACTTATTTCAACGGTATGGTTCTTGACCACTTTATTTTCGACCATAACATCAAGCGTCGTGTCTGCATTATTACAAAAAAAGAAGAAAAACTTCGTAATTTTATCATTCACGATCTGCACAGCGGAGCTACCATTTATGAATCCATCGGAGCCTACAACATGCAAAAGAGAAACGAGATCATTACCATCGTGGACAAATCTGAATATCAGAAACTTATGAACTATATTACAAAAGAAGATCCGCAGGCATTCGTTACCGTTTACAACGTATCCAGCATGCGATACCAGCCAAAACTGTAATTCGAAATTCCCTGTTTCAGGTCAGAAATGTTCGATTCTTTGAATGCCTGACCTCTGATTTCAAATGTCCTCTTTACTTTTTAATTTACCTATGCTATTATTTTTATTGGCATATGCCAATAAAAGGAGAAAAACTTATGCCAAAATGTAGAAAAAGAAGGATTTGCAGAGAACCTGATTATGTGATTTTTCAGTCTGAAAACGGACTGGACGATGTAACTACACTGACAGTAGACGAATACGAAGCCATACGGCAAATTGATATGGAAGGTCTAAGCCAGGAAGAATGTGCAAAAAAGATGTGTGTTGCACGTACAACTGCACAGTTGATTTATAATTCCGCACGAAAAAAAATTGCCGAAAGCATTGTCCTTGGAAAATCCATCCGCATTGAGGGTGGAAATTACATTTTATGTGATGGAAGTCCATGCTGTGAAAACTGCTGTAAATCCACGCAGCCAGTAAATTATATGCAGAAAAAGGGAGAAAACGTCATGAGAATTGCTGTAACATATGAAAACGGAGAAGTATTCCAGCATTTTGGAAGAACAGAAAATTTTAAAATTTATGAAGTGGAAAACAATAAAATCGTAAACAGCCAGGTAATGGGCTCAAATGGTATTGGACACGGTGCTCTTGCTGGACTTCTTTCCGGTAACCAGATCGATGTACTGATCTGCGGAGGCATCGGCGGCGGTGCTCAGGTAGCTCTCGCAAATGCCGGCATTACCTTATGTTCCGGTGCATCCGGAGACACAGACAAAGCAGTCGAAGCTTACCTGCGTGGCGAGCTGACCTCTGCCGGTGCTACATGCAGCCACCACAGTCACGAAGAAGGACACGCCTGTGGAAATCACGGCTGTGGTCACCACTGATCATTAACACCCAAGAATACCTCTGATTGATCGTAGAGGCAGAAGTCATCTCACATCCGGTATACAAAGAGAGCATATAAGCCAAAGCATTTTCTTTTTTAGCTTATATGCTCTTTTTATTTTTCTTCTGTGCACTTCCATAATCCGTCAAATCTATATCAGACAGAGCATTGCATTTCACCACCCTGACACAAATTTGTTACCAGCGGAGCATTTGTTTCAGTCGGCTGGCTGACCTGACCCGAATCGTGTTCTAAATCTCACGCGTATCCGTCCAAATTAGCTTATCCGAAATTATGTTTCACGTGAAACTAACACATATCAATAAATCTTTCTCTTTCCAGCACATCTTTCTTTCCATAAACTTTTGTATACAGTGTATTGCGAATCATTCTGTACTCTTCTTCGTCAATTTTTCTCTCTGTGCTCATCAGAAAAAGCGGTGTCTCTTTACGCCCTTCACCCATGGATGGCTGAATGTATGGATAATCATTAAAGAAGAATCCATTTCTCTCGTAAAACCTGACTCTCCTTACTGCCATTTCTTCTGTCGGAGGTTCTACTTCCAGAATGATCATTTTTTCTGCGTCTTCTGTCAACGCTTTTAGCATCCTGCTTCCTACGCCTCCATTTCTCAATACCGGATTGACTGCGAAATGTTCCACGTAAATAAACGTTTCAAACTCCCATGCTGCAAGAAATGCTTTGATTTCCCGGAGCTCTGGATCTTTTTCTATCAAAATCTGATACTCTGGATTTTGAAACAGTTCCTTCTGTTTCTGATAATTTCTGTATTCGTCTTTCGGAAAACTTTCTTCCATCAAGGTATACACCTGGTCAAAATCTTTTATTTCCATTTTTTTCAACATATATTTTTCTCCTTCGTTGTTAAAACAACCGATTTCTTTTCATTTTTCCATTATATTTACAAACGTCACGTGCAGTACCAGGAAGACCTGCCTCAGTAGATACTTTTACTCACATGACAAACACAATACAAGCATTATACAAAAGAGAATAACTTTTTTCAAATGATATTGAGATAAGAATACGAAGCAGGCATCGCCCGTACAGAGCATATCTCAATCGGAGATTGTACTCCCACTGAGAAAGACTTGTTATTACTCACCACTTGCAGAAGTAGGAGTCAGTCTTCTCGACTGAGATAAATAAAAGACAGTTTGCACTGTCATCTTAAAGGAGGATTTCATTTATGAATCAAACTATGTTTTGCTATCAGTGTCAGGAAACCGCAGGATGCACCGGATGTACCAGAGTCGGAGTCTGTGGAAAGAAACCAGATCTGGCCGCCATGCAGGATCTTCTAGTATTTGTAACAAAAGGTCTGTCCGCAGTAACCACACAGCTTCGGGCAGAAGGCGTTGAGATCAGTACCGACATCAATCACCTGATCACCTTAAACCTTTTTGTCACAATAACAAATGCAAATTTTGATAAAGATGCGATTGTTTCACGTATCCACACTTCGCTCGAAGTGAAAAGAAACCTTATCAAACAGCTCTCCACATCTTCTTCTCTTCCATCCGCAGCCCTCTGGGATGGCACTGAAGACAGTTTTGAAGAAAAAGCTGCAGAAGTAGGTGTATTGTCTACAAAAGACGAAGATATCCGTTCCCTGCGTGAGTTGATTACTTATGGATTAAAAGGATTATCTGCTTACTCCAAACACGCCAATGCCCTTCTGCACGATGATGAAAACGTGGATGCTTTTCTTCAGAAGGCTCTGGCTGCAACGCTTGATGATTCTTTAGGTGCAGAGGAACTGGTTGCCCTGGCTCTGGAAGTCGGCAAATATGGTGTGGATGGCATGGCTCTCCTCGACAAAGCCAACACAGAAACTTATGGTAATCCGGAAATTACCAAAGTCAATATCGGCGTCAGAAACAACCCTGCCATTCTCGTATCCGGTCATGATTTGAAAGACCTGGAAATGCTGCTGGAACAGACTCAGGGAACTGGCGTAGATGTCTATACACACTCCGAAATGCTTCCGGCACACTACTACCCGGCTTTTAAAAAATATCAAAACTTTGTGGGAAATTATGGGAATGCATGGTGGAAACAGAAAGATGAATTTGAAGCTTTCCACGGTCCGATCCTGATGACAACCAACTGTATCGTTCCGCCAAAAGACAGCTATAAAGACCGTTTATACACAACCGGTGCAGCCGGATATCCTGGCTGTCAGCATATTGGAGATATTTCAGCAGAAAACGGCAGTGCTTCTGCTGTGAACAAAGATTTCACTGTGATCATCGAACACGCAAAAAAATGTGCCCCACCTGCTCAGATTGAAGAAGGGGAAATTATCGGCGGATTTGCACATGCACAGGTACTGGCTCTTGCTGATCAGATTGTAGCTGCCGTAAAATCCGGTTCCATCAAAAAATTCGTAGTAATGGCAGGCTGCGACGGACGTGCAAAGAGCCGTAACTATTACAGCGACTTTGCGAAAGCTCTTCCAAAAGACACTGTCATCCTCACTGCCGGCTGTGCAAAATATAAATATAATAAACTGAATCTTGGAGATATCAACGGAATCCCTCGCGTTTTAGATGCCGGTCAGTGCAATGATTCTTACTCCCTGGCTGTGATCGCATTGAAATTAAAAGAAGTATTTGGGCTTGACGATATCAATGAACTGCCAATCATCTACAATATCGCATGGTACGAACAGAAAGCAGTTATTGTACTGCTCTCCCTCCTGTATCTTGGAGTGAAAAATATTCACCTCGGACCGACACTCCCTGCATTTCTCAGTCCAAATGTAACAAAAGTACTTATGGAAAACTTCGGAATCGCCGGAATAGATACTGTAGAAAATGACATGAAACTTTTCTTTGAAAAATAATTTTTTCGTTTCACGTGAAACACAGAATACTTTAGAAATCAAATATTTTAATGTTTCACGTGAAACCACCTACACGGGAATACCGCTTTCAATCTCACACAAAATATCCGAAAGAATTCCAAAGGATAAAAATGCCAGAATAATTTGAAAATGATTATTCTGGCATTTTTATCAATTCAAGTCGAATTCATATGCGACCTGGCATACTATGCACTCAAGCTTAACCCCGCAAACAAATCTCCCATGCAAAACTGCAGTGGCTCCGCTGAAATTGCAAGTTCTTTCTCGTAGTTACGAATCTGGTAATCTGGATCAGATTCCAGCATCTCAATTAATTTTGCGGTATTGATTGCATCATCCAAACCATCGTGTAACCTGCCGCAAGGCTGCATATCGCAAAGCATCAGAGCTTCACTTAAAGAGATTGCCCTGGAAAATCCGCTTCGTTTTACAAATGCATCCTGATAATCAATCCAACGCTTTGGCTGCATGAAATTTTGGATTTGCTCATCTTCTATCTGTTTACTTTTTATTTCCCTTCTCAGTTGAGCAAAGTCACACTCACTCCACGCAAAAACTTTATACTCCCTGTCTCCAAGCCAATTCGTCAGATGTTTCAGGGCTTCCTCAAGTAATGGTGCATTTTTTATCTGAACATTCTGAATACCTGTCAAATTGCTGATATAGTGATCCAATACTCCATATTCCGGATGCACATACTGTCTTAATGTCGCAATCTGCCTGAAATCTTCATTCAATAAAACTGTCCCAATTTCAATGATCTCTGTTGCATATTTATACATTTTGTTTCGATACATTTTTGGTACTTTGCACATTTCCAGATCAATCACTACATAGTTCATATGAATGCCCTCCATCGAAATAGTTTTTTGCTTTTTATCTTTTGCTATCATGATTTTACATGATTCAGCCGCTCTTTCTGTATTTCTAATGGTATTGTCGAAACAACCTTTCACTCTCCTCTTTCATCTGCTCAACCACTTGTGGCGGCGAAAGAATTTCTATGCTGTCCCCGAGAGAAAACACCCAGCCTAAAAACTGTCTGCTGACATATACGCAGACCGGAACGATAAAATGACCTTTATCCTCAGGAATAATCATCACATCTTTTCCAAAACGATCAATCATCACTCCCACCAACGTATCTCTAATTTTTAATTTTACTAGCTGTTCTTTTCCCCCATACATTCCAAAACTCTTTTTTGCATAATCAGCCATGTCAAGCTGCTGAAAATGCTGTTCACCTTCCCTCTTTTCTTCTGACACCTGGATATGTAGCATCTTATCCACCCGATAATGCTTTATTTTTTCTGCTTCAGAATCATAACCTACGAGATAATAGTTTTGTCCTTCCCACGAAAGCCCCCACGGACTGATATGATAATACTTTCCGCCATGTCGCAATTTCATTTCTTTCTTTTCCGTCCATTGAAAATATTGAAACTTAATTTTTCGATTTTCAGATATTGCATTGTGAATAGCATCTACCGTATAGTAGATACTTTCATTCATCGTTTTAATTCTCCCGGAAACATAAACCTGTCTTTGCAGTGTCATTGCCTCATATTTGCTGACCATTTTCTCTATTTTCTTAATCAGTGCATTGCTTTTTCTCTCTGTAATAAATTTCGATGACTGAATTGCATCTACCAGAAGTTTCAGTTCTGCAAGTTCAAAAGGGCGATTTACAACATGGTACTGATAATATTTTCCTGTCTTTTCCCCCTGAACTTCTATGCCCATCTGTTCCAGATCTTTCAGATCACTGTAAATACTTTTTCTTTCTGCTGTTATTCCATATTTTTTCAGCTCAACCATAATTTCCGGCATTGTCATATAATGGCTGTCATCTGTATTCTCCTGCATAATCTGTGCAAGTCTGTACAATTTAAACTTTTGATTTGTACCTTTA
>NZ_JBKVNQ010000033.1:14183-14789 GCF_046967715.1 Hominisplanchenecus sp. | reverse complement strand
CTCCTGCATAATCTGTGCAAGTCTGTACAATTTAAACTTTTGATTTGTACCTTTAGGCATATACCTTTCTCCCTTTTTCATTGTTGAAATCAGTATAACATATAGAGTGAAAACGTTGTGAAACTCTTTTAATTCTGTTTAACCGGCTCTTCGCTTTTCTCGATTTCTTTATTTTGCTGCTGATACTCCAGCAGACTTTTTTTACAGATTTTGCAGATAACACCTGCATTTGTCAGCATAACAACTTTCGCTGTTGCTTTCTTTCCAATCTTATCATATAAACGACCTGCACTCATACTTTCTCCGATTACTGTATATGTACTGTTTGCCACATAACCAATCAATCCAAGTCCTTCTTTTTTTACCATAATTGCTTCTTTATCATATTTATTATCCGGTTCCTTTTCCAGATATAATTTCATACCCTTTTCCAGAAAATCCATTCCATAATGATACTTCGTACCCGTCAACGTAAAATAGACTTTTTTGATTTTTTTCTCATTCTCCATTCCCCATACCTTCCTTTCCACGTCTTCTATACTTCATTATACAGTACAACATGTCCAATAAAAAGTACAGTTGTTTTCTCTTTGTCTTCTCTTTTCT
>NZ_JBKVNQ010000033.1:10733-14173 GCF_046967715.1 Hominisplanchenecus sp. | reverse complement strand
TTCAAGTCGAACGCACGTGAGACTTGGCACGCGATTCTGGTCAGCTTTGCTGACATTTACCTAACAGAATCGAATCGCTGTGTATCCTCGCGGAGCGTTTATCTTAGTCGGAGATTGAACTCTCACTAAGACAAATTTGTTGCTCGCCACTTTATAGAAGTGGGAGTCTTCTTCGACTAAGATAAATTTCCATCACTGTGCTTCTGTCCCTTTCATCTCAGCTTTTATACCTCGGCAAGAAAGAGCTTTCCGCTTCAGCAATCCCCGGCAAGCCAGGAGTTTTTGGAAATGTGCAAAATGAACAATTCCCAAGAAGGCACTTTTACGTGCCCTTCGGGGAATTCGTTCATTTACACATTAAGAAAACCTCCGCCGCAATTTTTTAAATCAAAATCCCTTCGAGATGATCCATCTCATGCTGACAGATCTGTGCCGGCCATCCGCTGAGTTTCATCTTCTGCTTTTTCCAGTCCATATCATAGTACTCTACTTCTATGTTTTCGTATCGTGTTGTTTTTCTCACACCTGTAAGCGAAAGACATCCTTCTTCTGTTTCATATGGAGTATCTTTTCGCAGCATTACCGGATTAAACATCACAACATCAACCAGCCCTATATTTACAATGATCACTCTCTTTTTGATTCCGATCATATTTGCTGCCATTCCCACGCAGCCGGCACGGTTGACTTCCAGTGTATCCTGAAGATCTTTCCCTACAGAAATATCCGACTTTGTTGCCGGCTCGGATTTCTGTCCCAGAAAGAAAATATCTTTTACGATTGTTCTGACCATTTTTTATCCATCCTTTTTCGTAATAACCGCTTATAATATTCTTTTACTGTTATATACAAAAAAATCCAGCTAAGTTCTTTCGTTAAACTCTTTTCTCAACCGGATTTTTTCACGTGAACCATGTTTTTACAGTCCATTTTTATACATATCATTGATCACTGCCTGTGCGTGCTCCAGTTCCTTCTTTTGTATGATTGCTTCCCGGTCACTCAGAATTGCCAGCATTTCATCTACTAAATCTTCAATCCTTGGATTTGTCACGCGGTACAGATAACCTAACATCCTGGTCGCCGTATAGTCTGTGTTCATATTTTTGTAGGCTATCTCCGCACAAAGTTCTTTGGGGTAACCTTTGCTTAATAATACTTTGTAAAGCTGTTTCGTCTGCTCCGATGCCCTGCCGAGATATGTTTCCAGTTCTTTTTTCAGATACTCGTATCTCTGCCTTTTCTCTTCTTTCTGGAAATGTACCTTGCGGAACTGCTCCGGATTCTCTCTGTAATCAAGAATTTCATCGCCAAACTGTTCGCTTGTCAGATCAAAGCAACAATCCCCCACCACATTATAACAATGATAATTTCCGCCCGGTCTGAGAATCCCATACACTTTTCCGCCAAAGATATCCTGTGCCAGAAATGCCGTAATAGAACATTGTCCTAATGTTTGATTCTCTTTGCTCCATCTTTCCCTCATTCTCGGTGCACAGGTATCCGCACACCAAATTTCTGATAATATATCATATAATTCTTTTGGATTTTTTATTTTTTCATATGTTTTTGAAGTTGCCGGAACATCTGCCTGTTCCCAGCCGTAAAACTGATATTTCTTCATGTCCCTTTCCCCTCCAACTCAATTTTGCTGTATATTTATGCAATATTTCCATCCATAACACACCCCACAACACCTGCATACACTATATCTCTCATAACCGATTCCTGAACTCCCACGTTTGCTTTTTGCAGAGCTTTTCCAAAACTATTTTAAAAATCATACCGTACTACCGCACAGTTTTTCACTCCGAAAGCAGCGTATTCTTCGTTTGTCATATCGTAGAAATAGGACTGCACCACTCTCGCAATTCCATTGTGTGCCACAAGAATATAGGTTTTTTCGTCCGATTCCTGTTTGATCTCATCCAGCAGATTATAGATCCGCTGTGCCAGATGCAGAGTAGATTCTCCTCCTTCGTGGCTGCACGCGAAACATTCTTTTGCTTTCTTAAATGCTTCGCCGTTTCTTGCGGTAGCTTCCCACTTTCCAAAACGCTGTTCTGTCAGACGCGGCTCGACTCTTGCCGGTATTCCGGTGATCTCCGAAATATGTCTGGCAGTATCCGCCGCTCTGATCAGCGGAGAATATAAAATCTCATCTGCCTTAATGCCTTCTGCCAGAATCTTTCTTCCGGTTTCGATCGCCTGCTGATGTCCGAATTCTGTCAGTGCAATGTCGGTCGCACCGCAGATTTTATTTTCCACATTCCAGATGGTCTGTCCATGTCGTACAAAATAAAAATGTCCCATATCTCAGATATTATGCCCTTTCTGTTTCTATATTGCTTTTTTATTTCTCCAGCTTGTCTCTGTACAGAGATGCATTTTCATGTTCTTTTGCTCTCTCTTCTATGATATTGTTTTTATTTCTCCAGATACTTTTGCAGCACTGCTGTCAGTACCTTCATATCGACCGGTTTTGCGACGTGGTCATTCATACCGGCTTCCATTGCTTTCTTTCTGTCTTCTGCAAATGCATTTGCTGTCAGGGCGATGATCGGTATGCTCTGTGCATCCGGCCTTGACAGACCGCGGATTCTGCGAGTTGCCGTGTAACCGTCCATGATCGGCATCATAACGTCCATAAGAATGCAGTCATATTCATCCCAGTCGGATTCTTTAAATGCCTCTACAACCTGTTTTCCGTTTTCCACAAGCACCGTGTCCGCTCCCATATCATCCAGCAGGAATATCAGAATTTCTGCATTTAAGGTATTATCTTCTGCTGCCAGGATCTTTTTCCCAGCCAGACTGAAGTCCTGCTGGTTTGCCGCCACTTTTTCTTCCCGGTATTCTTTATCTGTTTTAAATGTCAACGTCCAGGTAAAGGTAGTTCCGACTCCTTTTTTGCTCTCGACCCGGATTTCGCCGCCCATCTGATCTACGATCCGCTTCACGATAGAAAGTTCAAGTTCGGTTCCCCTAAACTCACTGCGGTCTTTTCCGTATTCCTGCGAGAATGGATCAAACATATTTTTCTGAAAATCATCACTCATGCCGATTCCGGTATCTTTTACCATAAATCTGCAGGTAACGTAATCTTCTGTCTGATTTACGACTTCCGCCGTTGCTATGATCTTTCCGTTTGGCTTATTGTATTTGATCGCATTGCTGATGATATTCATGGCGATCTGGCGGATATGCAGTTCACTTGTCAGAACCCTCGGCGGGTTAAAGTTTTCAAGCCCCGGCGTTTCCAGTTCGATCCCATGTTCTGCCGCTCTTGTCTCCATGATATCCCTACAGTTTTCCAGCATTTCCCGCAGATACACGGATTCTTCCGCAAAATACATTTCCCCCGAATCCAGTTTGCTCATATCCAGAACATCATTGATCAGCGACAGCAGATACTCCGACGCCACGCGGATCTTTTTATG
>NZ_JBKVNQ010000033.1:0-10587 GCF_046967715.1 Hominisplanchenecus sp. | reverse complement strand
TCTTTTTATGCATTCGTTTCGCGTGAAACATCATGGAACATGCAACCACAATAAATGCAGTCAGTCCGGAAAACAGCAGCATCGTCTGGATCGGATGCATCCGTACATAGCCTCGCAGCGATGTTTTATACAAGTGCATATTTCCTTCTTCCAGAAATGTTGTTTTCTGCAGATCCGACAGGCTGTAAATATAGTCATTCACAAGCCTTATAAACTGCAGATTGCTTTCTCTTGCGATCGCAATACAGATATTCTGTGCACTTCCCGAGATCAGGCCGGTAACCAGTGTGCTGTAAGTATCATACATATAATATTCCAGGGCTGAACGGTCTCCGACTGCATAATCTGCTCTTCCGTTTGTGACCGCTTCCATGCACTGTACGATATTATCACATTTTATCACTTCCTGAAATTCCGTTGTATCTACCAGGCTTTCCATTCCTTTTTCAATCGCAACCGTTTTGTGGCTGCTGTTCTCCGAACGATGCAGATAAGCCAGATTGGACTCCATAATAGACTTGCTTCGCACAAATCCAAGACGTGCACAGTATTCTGAATCAAAAGAAAGACCGATCATCAGGTCATAAGATTCTTCTTTTAATTTCTGTTCAACCTCATCGCGGCTCTGGCAGAATGTATAATTGATCGAAACTCCGGTCTCTTCTGCAAAACTATTCAGGATTTCCACCATCATTCCTGCCGGTTTTCCCTCTTTCTGATAAACATAAGGAGCATCTCGCTCCACACACAGCACTTCCAGCGTATCCATCGATTTCAGATAGTCTTTCTGCTGCTGTGTCGGTGCGAAAACATATCTTGTATTGCGGAAATATTTATCAAACAGTACATCCGGAAGGCTCGGCTGCACCTGCTTGATGATGCTGATCGCCTCATCCACTTCTTTCAGCAGATCCTCGTCCTCAGATGCAAAATAATACGGCCTTGGTGCAAATCTCTCTATAATCCTGGTTCCGGAAATCGGATCAAGAGAAACATTTGAGATCACTTCCTGATTTCTTGTTTTTGCCTGTTCCCACAGTCCTACTTTCAGCGGCACAACAGAAGCAGCGTTATCCTCACGCAGATTTCCGGTTTCCAGTGCACAGAGAGCGTTGTATAAACCGTGCCGTAATCCTGTTCCGGAAAATTATAAATCTCTTCTGTATATTCATTCTTTAGGAGCGGTCCCAGCAGATCCACCTTGCCGGCTTCCAGATCATTTAATACATTTCGATTATACTCCCTTTAAAGCAAAAAAGCCATTTTTTCAACAAAACGCAGCAACAAAGGCAAAAAAAGAATCCCCGTCAATGACGAGGATATCTTCAATGCTTGTATTCAGCAATCTGCTCAGGATCACGAAGTTGTCCAGGCTTGGAAGCGACTTGCCCGACAGCCATTTGTATACCGCCTGCGGCGTTTCAAATCCCATCGCCCCCTGGATATCTTTTACCTTGTATCCGTGATCCTGCAACAGCTGTTTGATTCTTTTTCCGGTTTCTTCCTGCTTAATCGACAAACAAATTGGATTCATACACTGTCTCCTTTTCAGACATCCGGCATCTGCCCGCTATTTTCCAATACTTTTTCTCAGGATCCGATACACGATCCCCAGCTCTGCCAGATACAAAAGATTATTTTCCAGAGTTCCTGTAAAAAACGGAAGGTTATTTCCCCAGAAATAATTTCCATCCGGAAATGCCATTTCTGCCACAAAATAGGTTCCTGCGAGAGCAAAATGTACAAAAGCGGTAATGGAAATCACTTCATCACAGACATTACCTTTTTTATTTGCATATCTCCATGCTCTCCAGATAAACCAGATAATACTCAGGACTGCTGCCACAACCAGACAGTATCCGATCAGTCCGAATTTTTCCCAGATCAGGATATTCGGCAGTGAACCACGCTCTGCCATCCACTTCAGGAAATAGCTTCCGTTTGCTTTGTTGTATTTCAGGATTGCCAGTTCATGATGGAAGCTGCACACAAATCCTGCCGTGGCAAAGAGCACCGCCCGGACTTTCCGTACCAGAGGAGCCGTATAAACGGTTAATGCAAACACGGTCACTGTTATACACACAACTCTTACAATAAATCCGGAAAAAAGATAGGAAAACATCATTACCAGGACTGTAGTTCCGGAAATGATGCACGGAAAATGTTTCACGTGAAACTCTTCATCCTGTTTTATTGCATTCTTTTTTTTCATTCTTCTCGCTCTTCTTCCGGTTAAACTTTTTTCCCTCTCTTTCTCTTCCCTTTCTTTTCGAAACAGTGCCCGGTTTCTTCTTTCAAATGCCGCCAGTAAAAATGCTGTTAGAAGCATCAACACAAGTTCAACCGTGCTTTCTGCACTGTGGTCATTCAGAAACAGGTTTCTCAGTGTTGCCTCGAATTCTTTTTCGATCATCGGTTTTCTCTGGAAAAGATGTACCACAGAAAAAACAAGATATAACGGCAATGCATACCTGAAAAAAATACGGTAACCGACGATCCCAATGATCAGTGCCACAACCAGACCGGCGATCACGGATATCATCCACCAGACTTCTTTCCCATCAAAAATCTCATTGTCATATCTCCAGAATGTAGCATAACCGATCATGGTCAAAGTTGCAAGACATAACAGTAAATCCTGTCTTCTCCATACTCTTTTGCAGAACTGTTCTGTTTTTCTGTAAACCCATACAAAAAACCATTTAATGATCAGAAAAATTTTCTTTATACTATTTATCACGACTCTTACCTTTCTGTTCATCGAAAACAGGTTCCTCTCTGAAGAACATTCCTTTGTGCAGATGCAAATTCTTATAACCGTTTGCGAACATATCGTATTCTGCTGTTCCGATCAATGTCTCCAGCATTGCAGCCGCTCCTCTGGCTCCCATATCGTGTTCTTCCATACGATCCAGAATCTCCTCCACAAGATCCTCATCGTAAGTCAACGTTTTTCCGTTCCTTTTGAACCACTTCTGTTTCTTACCAAATACTCCATGTTCCTTATCCACCAGAATCTGACGCAGCTGAGCTCTTGACAGCCGGTCCATATGTACAATGTAAGGCACCCTTCCGAGAAACTGCTTTGAAACACCGATCTCTTCCAGTTCTTCCCGAAGATCATATCCGGTCATGCTGTTCTCTTTCTCCTTTGCGGATGCATTTACTGCAAAACCAATACCGTGTTCTTCCCGCTTTTTCTTTCTGCTGTTTTCAAGCTCCTCAAAAGCACCTGCCATGATGAACAGGATTTTACTGGTATCGACACTTCCATAGTTCTGGGTTCCGGCAATCGCAGTCAGCAGCTGAGCTGTCACAATGGCATTGCAGTCTTCACCATTACTGTCTGTGTTTGACATACCGATGATCTTATCCATTTCGTCAAGAAAAATAATTCCCAGCGGCATCTGTAAGCCATTCTCACCTTTCTTCATCTTTTGTCTTGCCATTCTTTCATATTTTGAGAAAACATTGGAAATGTCATCCCCGCTGAAGCCATTCGGTGTCATATCAGAGGCACAATAATTAAAAAAGCACAGATCTTTCAATTCCGGCATTTCCTCAAGCAGCTGAAACATAAAGGTCTTTCCGGAACCGGTAGGTCCTTCCAGAAGGATCGGATTTCGATCCTTTCCTTCACTAATAACAAATTTATGCACGCTCATTGCCACGATCTTTTTAGCCTCTTCCTGACCACGCATACCACTGCTGTCAAAATGTTCTTTCACTTTCACTGCCAGTGGAATATTGTCTGCCGGACTCTCTTTTAAGCTTTTTTTCCTTTCAGAAAGCTCAATAAGCTTATCTTTTCTGGCTTTGTTCACTGCTCTCCAGGCCATTTCGGTACGTCTTTTGTATTCCGGCCTCTGCAATGGTCTTTCCTGCATATTAAAAATGCAGTACATCGTCATTGCAATACAAAGCAGTTCATCACAGCATTCTCTTAGACGTTTTTCATACAATGTATCGATCATGTCAATTACCTGTGGATTCAATCCTTCACACTCTTTCAAATGCTGGAACTTTCCGTTTTCGATCAGTTTTTTTACTTCCTGCAAGTAACGACAGGTTGTTTTGTCTGCCTCATCCAGAAAGCTCATATACCGAAAAAGCAGTACTGCCACCTCATCTGAAATGGCAGTTCTCGCAAAGAACTCCGCCGGCATTTTATCTGCAAGTGATGCTCTTCCGCTTTCATAAGCTTCCTTGTACTGTTTCCGGAATTCTTCCCCTGACACCTTAAAAATCTTTTCTGACATATGACTTCCCACCTTTCCGTTTCTACCCTGTTCGTGTTATTCTTTTCAGTGACTTCCCGGAGCTGCGTCATCAGAAAGCCACCGATCTGAAAGAAAATATGTTTTATTCTCTTTCCATCTTCTATTATAATTTATAAATAACATTTCGAAAAAAGGGGGAGTTTTCTAGGCGTTTTTCTGTTATTTTGTTTTCTGCAAGTGTATCACAAAATCTGTTATTTTAAAATCATAACTTCCTTTTTTCTTTTTCTCATATACCGCACTTGTCGAAAAATACCTCGACTTTGACACCGCCGGAAGTCTGACGCTCCTCCCCGCCGCCGGGACATAACCCAGCTTATCCATGATAAACTTGGCGATCCTTCCGACATTCTGGCGAGACAGTGCATTTGGATCATTTTTCGTTGCTGTCACCGGGAAACTGGAATTTTCATCAAATTTCTCTTCCAGCTCCCGTGCAATTAAGGTAAGCACCGGCAGTCCCATGTCCGATGCAAGTTTCATTCTGTAGATCATATCCGCCCGGAACATATAATCCGCAATCTGATCTACTCCGGTCTTTTCTCCGTTTTTATCGAGCATGTGTGTTTTGAATAAAAATTCATCTTTCATTTCCATATGCAGCCTTCTTTCATTTGATTTTTTCATCTGATCCGTTTTACTTCACATATACATCCAGTTGATTTAATCAATATATCATATATGCTTAATAAATTCAAGTATATGCCTGTTCCCGTGAAACAAAAGATCCTCAAAAATCAACTGACTGGGGAGGCGTTGCAAATGTAACGGTCAGCGGCAACGCATAAACTTTGGCTCAAAAGGAGCCTGAAGCAAATAGCTTCAGGCTCCTTTTTATACACATTTTACCCTTGCAAGTATATCCCATTGCCCTGCATGCGGCAGGGATTCCCTTTAAATTTCACTGAGATTATTTTGTTGTTTTTCTTCTGATCCAGGCTCCAAGCAGAATCATCCATGCTCCGAGAAATGCCAGGATATTTCCGAAAACATTCGCACTGTCCGCCGTATTTGCGGCCTTTACGGTGCTGCCCGCAGTTGTCGCTGAAGTTCCGGCAGCAGTGGTTGTGATACCTGACTTCTGAGTGCTATTTCCATTGTTGTTCTGGTTGTTATTACTGTTGTTGTTATTCTTGTTGCTATCTTTATTATTATCTTTGTTATTATTTTTGTTATCGTTTTTATTATTGTTATTATTCTTATTGTTATTGTTTTTGTTATTGTCTTTGTTGCCGTTCTGATCGGTATCATCTTTCTTTGTGTTATCATCCGTTTCCGGTTCCTGATTATTTCCGCCGTTGTTTCCTCCCCCATTATCAGGCTTATCTGTCTCCTGATATACCAACGCATAATCAGCATAATCTTCTGCTTCAAAGGTAATGGTTTTTGCTTTTGCATCATAAGTGCCGTTTAATGCTTCCACATTTCCATTCTTGCTGCACAGAATAAAATAAGTACGGTCTTTCTTACTGTTCTGATTCTGAAGACTTTCCGGAATCTGTAGGGTAAGCTTTATTTTACCGTTCTGCAAAATCACAGTTCCCTGATCTGTCGTACCGTTTTCGGTCATATACTTTTTCAGACTGAGTTTAAAGCAGGTTCCCGGTGTATAACCTTTTTCTGCTGCTTTTTTCTGTATCTGCGTTCTGGATTCTTCACCAAGCGAAGATTCATTCTGAATGTGAAGCAGCAGTTCCATCGATGCCCCGTTTGCTGTCCGTGTCAGCTCATCTGCTGTAATATCACCGGCATCCACCAGTTTCTCAATGAATTCTGCCTCGCTTGTTACAAGTGCTGCTTGTGCTGTGTCCTTGTCCTGTTCAATCTTCACAGAAAAAGTACCATGCCCTATCTGTACTTTACCGTCTTTATCTTTTGTGATCTGGCTCATTTTCACCGGTGCAACTACATAAGTCCATTCTCTGCTTCCGGTGAAATTTGTTCCTTCTTTTGCTGTGATCGTCATCGTATAGACACCGGCTTCTGCTGCCTGATTTCCGCTCACTTCATAATCATCCTTTGGAACTTCCAGATTTCCTGCCGTCACTTTTGAGATTTCCTGTTTCTGCTGCTGTCCGGTATATTTCAATGCATCTGCCAGTTTTACATCTGCATCTGCGATTGATTTTGCCGCAATCTTGATATGCAGAACTTCCAAACCGATCAGATCATTATGATTGCTGTCACCTGCGATTTTATAAGATACATCATAGGTTCCTGCATGTACTGCGGACGGGATTTTTTCTGTCCACTCGCCATCGCCCAGTTTGTAGAGCAAAGTGCCACTCTTTGCAGAACCGGCCGTGATCAGTTCCTGTTCTTTTCCGTCATACACCAGATCTGTTTTTGCCTGCGGCATGCCAGTCAGTTCAAAATCTGCTTTCCGAATGACAAAAGTAACGGTTGTCTCTGCCGGAAGCTTATAATTTGCATTATCAATCGCAGCTGCCTGGGCTGTATAAGTGCCTGCCTCCGTCTGTCCTCCGGTTACTGTAATATTACAGGTATCACCTTCTGCCAGACCTTTTGCGGCTGCTATCGGTAATTTTTCCGTTCCATCATAAATAACTTCGGTATTCGTCCATTCTATTCCGATTTCTTTCTGAGAAACATTTACATCAAAATGTTGTTCTTCTGTCTCTCCGTGTCCTTCTCCTCTTACCGCTTTATAATATACTGTATATGTTCCGGCATTAACGGCAATCGGCACTTCCTCTTTCCATTCACCGTCATTTACCTTGTACATGATCTTGCCTTCCAGAGTTTCTCCTGGTGCTGCCAGTTTCTGTGCTTTTCCGTTATATTTCAAACCAGTTATGGCAGTCGGTGCAGTCACCGCAGCATGGTCCACCGTTAACTCATATTCTGCACTTGCGACCTTATAAAGATCTGTCTGTGCGGCATGGATGAGGATTTTGACCTTTCCAGGCTTCTTTGCGGTAATTTCTCCCGTTGCAGCATCTACGGATGCAATATCCGGATCACTGCTTTCATAGGAAACCGTACCCTGTGCCTGCACCGGGCGTGCAGCAAGCTTCTCTGTGCAATACGCACTACGTGCACTGCAGTCTGTCGTGATCGTCTGTTCCATACGCTCTACGGCCGGATAACGCAATGTAAACGTAAAGGTTTCACCGTCTGCACTAAGTCCCTGTCCGTCTTTTACCAAAATCTCTGCATCCTTATTCAGGTTTGTATCCGAATCCGTGTCCGGATAGGTGTCCAGATCTTTCCAGGAATACACTTTGATATCCTGTGCACGGAAAGTCTCATCAAAATGTTTGCTCTCGACGCCCGTTCCGTCGCTGCTCCAGACCTTCAACGTGATCGTCAGTTCCGGTACATCACCGGCTGCCCATTTTGATCCTGCCGCATGACTGTATCCGCTCCATACTGCTGTTTTTACAGAACAGTCCTCATTTCGCATTGTTGCATAAGAATCTTCTACTGCCTCACCGATAAACGGCTCATTGGCAATCAGCAGTTTTCCGCCGGATGTCACACGCTGCGTAATGGTAATATATGTGCCATTGTACTGTTTTGAAACTTTCATCTGGAACTTATCATTCTGAGTGTCTGCCAGTTTAAGTTTTGACAGAATCGTATCTTTATTATTCTCGCTGATTTCCAGTACTTTCTTTCCTTTTACCAGCTCGGTCTGTATCGTGATCGGATTGGTGATTGTCGCTGTTCCATCAATGCGGCTGATCCTGTTTTTCTCCGGAATCAGGATATTTTTACCGTCAGCAATGAATTTTTCTGTCTGAAATTTGCCAGAAAATGTAACATTTTTAAATTCCAGATTCTGTGATGCTGTCAGTCTCCCGCTTAAGTTGGAATCTTCCACCTGAACATTCGCAATATTCTGATCGGTAGACTGAATACTTCCGCTGCTGTTTTTTATGGTCAGTGTTTCGTTTGTCCCGTATCCCGCTGCCGTCAGATTTGAAAGATTCACAGAATCCAGTGTCACACGAAGATTATCGGCATTCAGAGCCAATGTCGGTGCAAACGAATACTGTTTAGCATCCTCACTTTTTATCGTCACATTTTTATCGATCACCGTATAACTGCTGTAATCACCGAGCAGTACGATCGTTCCGTTTTCTGTGAGATTGTTCATTGCACCGGTTATGGTTTTCATGGAAGTTTCTTTTGTATCACCCAGATTGTTGTTATTTCCATTTGCAGGATCTACATAAATGACATCATACTGCTTTTTCTGAACAGTTCCCCTGGCATCCAAACTGCCCGGATAACTGTTGGTACTGGTCCGCATAATATATGGTTTTTTCGGGGACACCGTCAGTTTCAATGTTCCGGATTTCGTCAGCATCGGACTGGACGCACCATTATAAATATCATAACTTCCATTGTTCCATTTATAAGTAAATGCTTTGGAAAGGTCTACGCCATCTATGATATTGGTGAAAATCGGTGTGATCGTATCTCCTGTCTGCATAGAATCCGGCAGACTGACTGTCGGTGTTACAGACAAATCCTTCAGAAGATTGATCCGATAGCCTGTGCCGGTAATCATAGCATCCTGTACGGCTCCATAGCTGATATAAGTTTGTTCTGTTGTCTGAGAAAACGTTCCGCTTCCTTTTACCGATGCTGTAAAGAAACATTCGCCCCTTGCAGACGTTACCTGAATGTCACCCTGATTGGTGATCGTACCGGCTACCACCGCTTTTGACATAAAATCAAATGGGCTGATCTGGAAAACCGCTCCGTTCTCAATCAGCATGTCCGTTATACGGAACGTATCCTGATAAGCACTCCATTTGAAAACAGCCCCATTCTTAATGACAATCTTCTTATCTGTTTCCACTTCATATGTATAAGTAAAACTTCCTTCAATGTTGATTGTCTGAACTGCATCATTTTTCAGAGCTGCCCTCAGCTCATTTTGCGTCGTAACGCTTATCTCCGCTGCATTTTGCAGTGCAATACCCTGTTTCTTATTTGCAGAAGCTGCTGCCTTGTTTTTCGCTTTCTGCTTTGCTGCTTCGTTTTTCTTCTGTGTTTCTGTTTCTTTTTGTATTTTAGTTTCTTTTTGTACTTCTGTTACTTTTTGTGTTTCAGTTCCTTTGCTTACTGTTTCTTTCTTCGTTTCTGAAATTTCAGATTCCTTATTTTTCTGTGTGCCTGAAGTTTCGGATGCTTTGTTTTTGTCTGTATTTGCTGTTTCAGGTTCTTTAATTTTTCCTGTCTCTGCTGCTGCAGTTTCTTTCGTCTGTTTTGTTTCTGTTGTCTCGGATTCCTTATTTTTCTTCGTCTCTGTTGTCTCAGATTCTTTTGCTTTCTTTATTTCCGTCTCTTTACTTTTCTCTGATTTTACTGTTTCGGATTCTTTCTCTTTTTTTGCTCCCGGTATTTCTGTTTCTTTCGTTTTCTCTGTATTTACCGCTTCAGATTCTTTGCTCTTCTTTGTCTCTGTCTTTTCCGATTCTTTGCTTTTATTTGCTATATGGTTTGCTGTTTCGGTTACTGCTGCCTTTGTCAACATCGGTGTCGGTGTTGTTCCAAGCAACAGACACGCCGTAACTCCCATACTCATTATTTTCAACATTCGTTTTTTCATACTTTTTCGCCCCTTTGCCAGCTTATCGTAAAATCTGCATTTTCTGACTTTATTATAGCATACATGATTTTTATATAGAACTAGCCAAACGGTTAGTATTTCAGTATAAAATACCAGTATTGATGATAACGTTCACGGCGGATATACTTACCGGTCTCTTTATCCTTTTCATCCTCATCCAGGTCTTTGACTGCACTGACTGTCAGATAACCATCTTTCAGCTCTGCCCTAACTTCCTCTTTCTTGAATCCCGACAGATCGATTTCCAGTTCTTTTCTCCAAAAATACCAGGCATCAACATAAGTCATTTCTCCATAAAATCATGAATGTAATGTGTAACCAACGAAGAATAATTTTCATCATTTATTTTGAGAACACTGCATCATTTCTGGAAAGAAGGTATACACAATACTGGTTCATGAATTTCTACCCCTTCTTCTAATGCTGCTTCAAGCCATGTTTTTTTTGCATCCAGTGCATTTGCTACTGCACTCTCCACTGTTTCACCACAAGTAATGCAACCAGGCAAATCTGGATAAGAAACTACAAATCCGCCTTCATCTTTGTCTTCCACAATTTCCATACGATAGGACATTGCCATATAATCATTCAGCGTCTTCATCATTCTTCGCCTCACTTTCTACAATCTGCCTTACCATTTCTACATATACTTTCTACTACAATATATTTATGGTTAATATCCCTTACAGCCAGTAAGGA